>JBLHHI010000012.1:0-40222 GCA_047614125.1 Bacteroidia bacterium
CAACGTTTTGTGGCAAATGCAGCTGGTACATTCTTTTATTTTCCGCTTCATCCAACAATGTTTGTGTGCCATCGCTCGACCCATCATTTACGAATAAAATATAATACTTCGTCGCATACTGCTCAAAATCAGCTAATTGAAGTCGATTCTCTTCATTAAAGCACGGAATGATTATGGCTACTCCTTCTTGCATAAGGCACATAGTGATAAGCCCGGAAGATTTAAACCCAGCTTCTGCAAAGCGTGGTTTACTTTAAAGTCGACGTTTAAAACACCTTCCACCATCTTGGTCTTCCAGTGATTTTCATCTTCACCCCAATTGCCAACACCTTCGCCGCTTTTGTTAGGAGGCATAATGGTTTCTATCCCCTTTACAAGGGTTCTTGCTGCAAAAAGAGACGTATAGAAATAGAACATCTTTTCAATGGTAAGTGGTTGGGATGCCATGGTGGTACGCATCAGTTTTTTGCTATACCGTCGGTAATGGCGCAAGAAAACGTCGTGCTCCGAAAACAGAAATTGAAAGGCTGGAACCGTGATGTAGAAATATCCTCCCGATTTAACCTTCGGCATTAATTCAGAAAGAAAGGCACCCACATCATTAATGTGTTCAATCACATCCATAAGTAAGACCACATCCACACTATTATCTTCTAATTCACTGATATTAATGTACTTATGCACCCTTCCCACGGTTTCCGTACGTTCGTATCCAATGTCTATGGCCAGTACATCATCATCCAATTGTTCTGCCAAACGCGTGGCAAAATAGATGTCTCCAGCGCCCACATCGGCAAACTTTAAGCCCTTTGGCATTTGACCAAGAATCTTTAATGAACTGGCTGCGCGCGATAGTTCCCAAGGATGACGGTTGGCATTTTCTGCCCTTGCTTCTACTAAATCCATGTGTTTATATGCGGGGAAATTACTTCGAAATTAATCGGTTGTCAAGAAAGAAAGCGTGAGAACCTGTGCTTAATTGAAAAAGACTTGGCAGGATAAAAGTGAATTTTGCTTGCAACCTGCCCTTTTTATCCAGTATTCCTTTAATCTTTTGAATGGATAAGATTCGTCAAACTCAGGTTTTTATGTACTTTTGAGTGCACAAATTTACATCAAAACTCAGGGAATAATGGCAAAGCAAAAAGCTCCAAAAACAATTGGCAAATCACTTCCTCTTTTTTATTTTGATTTGCAAAGCGATGAGGTGGATAATGGATTGAATGCACAAGCCATTTCCACAATCGATTTTAACGCATTAGATGAAGGTGAGTTGGTTGGGATCATTAACCCCGCCATCTACACCGGCCGAGACATACGCGGAATTAATGCCTGGGATAAATCATCGGATGCACTTGTGGTAGATGGAAAGCTGGGACTCAAAACAGAGGTTCTGGGTGGCATACTTGGAGGCGGATTTGGCGCTTCTAATCAAGTTTCTCCGGTTATCATCATCAAAAAAGAGGCCTTAGCCGATTTGTTAAATTCTAACACATTTAGCACATATTCAGCGTTTTACAACGGTGTATTGGGTGGAGGCGTTTCAACAACCATTGAAGAAAGCACCTCTGGAAAGGTAAAGGAAGCCGCAACGAGTATATCTATTAAGGGCTTGTTCAGCAAAGGCTTAAAGCAAAGTTTTAACGTTAAAAACTACCTTCCCAAGCTTCGGAACAAGGAGGGCAAGTTTGATTTCTCAAATTCTAATAGCGGAACTTACAAAGCATTGTTCTGGGTATTTGCAGCCATAATTATGGTGTCGATGCTCTTTATGCAACGATCGGCTGGCATCTCTGGAGATGAATTTACGCAACACGATTTCTCCGATAAAATAATCGACTATTACACCACCGACGATACTTCTGCTCTATATCAACCCAAAACTTTCATGCACTTTTATGGGTCGTCGTTCGACACGTTTTGCAACGTTGTCGCACGTACCATTGGAACCGAAAAAGTAATGGAAGTGCGGCATTTCGTGAATGCCTTTTTTGGCTTTCTTGCCATACTCTTTGCCGGCTTATTAGCCTTTCGGCTTTCGAATTACCGAACGGCAATTATTGCCCTGGTCTTTCTGTTTTTCACCCCTCGGTTTTTAGGTCATTCGTTTAACAATCCAAAAGACATTCCATATGCTTTGGGATATGTAACAAGCATATACTTTATGATTCGGATGTTTTCTGCCTATCCGAAAATCAACTATCGAGCCGCCATTTGGTTGGTCTTTGCCTTAGCATTCTCTTTATCCATTCGAGTTGGAGCGGTATTAAACATGGCCATGGTTGGAGCGATGTTGTTCTTTGTGCATCTAGCAACTTTTGGGCTTAAGAATGGCATATTTGGCAAAAAAGGATTTTCCGTTGGTTTGTCAAGTTTAATAACCGTTTTAAGCGTAGTTATTTTAGGATATTTAATCGGTTTGCTACCATGGCCGTATGGCTTACACAAGCCCTTCGAGAACCCAATGAAGGCCTTTAAAGAATTTGCGGCGTTCTCTACAGGCATCCGCCAACTCTTTGAGGGGCAAAATCTTATGTCGGATGAACTGCCTAAAAGATATCTTTCGAAATACTTGTTCATGACCACGCCCATCATCATTTTAGTTGGAAGTGCTTTGTTTGCGATTTTCAGTATAAAATCCATCAAATCGAAAATGCTCAGTCCTAGCTTGCTCATGGTAATTTTCGCCTTTGCTTTTCCGGTGGTTTACATCTTTATGAAAGGGTCGAATGTTTACGGTGGCTTACGACACATACTATTCATAATACCGATGCTTACCATCTTAGCAGCTCTTGGTTTTGATTATTTATACAGCCAGTTTGGAAATAAGAAAGGGGTTGGACTTGGAGTTACCGCAATAATTATCTTGGGGCTTGCGCTTCCATTAAAGCACATTGTTAAAAATCATCCGTTTGAATACGTTTACTTCAACGAGCTCTCTGGTGGAATGAAAAATGCGTATGGCAAGTTCGACAACGATTATTACAACACATCGCACAAAGAGGCTACCGAATGGCTGGTGAGCTACATAAAGGAAAACGATGCCTGGAATAAAGACAGTACACCTGTGGAAATCGTTTCAAATTTTTACTATGGTACCAAGTATTATTTAAAGGGTGAAGATCGAAAAAAGATAAAAAACGAATACTGTCGGTATTATGAAAAGAGTCAGCATAAATGGGACTACTTTATCATGAACAACGTGTACATCAACACTACACAACTCATCAATAAAGATTTCCCGCCAGTTGGGACCATTCATACCATTGAGGTGGATGGATACCCAATCTGTGCGGTAATAAAGCGCCCATCCACCGATGATTTAACAGGATACCAGCTCTATAAGGCTCAAAAATACGACGAGGCCATCCCGTATTTTGAGAAGTATTTAAAGGTAAACCCCAGAAGCGAAGAAGTGCTTAACTTCCTGGCATTTAGTTATTTAAACAAAGGAGATTACGAATCGGCATTGAAGTTTGCCAATCAATCGCTGGTCAGTCACCCGGAGTACTTTGGAGCCTATTATACCAAGGGACAGGCTTATCTTAATAAGGGCAACTTTAACGAAGCGTATAACATGTACGCTTATGTAACTAAGAAATCGAAAGATAACTTTGGAGGATTTTATTACCGAGCCGTTGCCGAGTACAACTTAAAGCAGTTTGATCAATGCTTAAACAGCTTGGATACTGCCTTGGCCTTGAATCCAAACTTTGTACAAGGCTACCAAATGGCTGCGCAAATTTTACGTATGCAAGGCAAAACGCATCAAGCAGAGCAAGTGGAAGCACGAGCTCGACAATTGGGGAATTAAGGTTTTTTGAACATCTCTGCTTATGATGAGATTCATTATTAACATCTCACATAATGAACAAAGGATTTAAACCTCTTATATTCGCTTTATGCAAATTATTCAGCAAATAGTTTTTGCCCTTTGTCTTGCAGTAGGGGGGTATTTTTTCTACAAGAACGTAGCGAGAATACGGCGTAACATTTTGTTAGGACGAGATGAAGATCGGAGCGATAACAAGTCGGAACGATTTAAAACGATGATGAAGGTAGCCTTTGGACAAACAAAGATGGCCGCTCGCCCCATCCCATTTATTCTTCACTTATTGGTTTATCTCGGCTTTATTTTAATCAACATTGAAGTACTAGAAATAGTGCTGGATGGCTTGTTTGGAACGCACAGGATTCTTTCTGGGCTCGGTGGAATTTACAATGCAGCCATTGGCTTTTTTGAAATTCTAGCTTTGCTTGTTCTGTTGGCATGTGTACTGTTCTTAACTCGACGATTCATTTCTCAAATTCCTCGCTTTCACAAACCTGAAATGAAAGGCTGGCCTACTAAAGATGCCACCATCATCCTTATTTCTGAAATAGTTTTGATGGGCGCCTTGCTCAAAATGAACGCCGTTGATCAAGTGTTGCAAAGCATGGGATCTGAGCATTATACGTTGGCCGGAGCCTTCCCCGTTAGTCAATATCTCACTGGTTTTTTTGAAGGATATTCCGAATCAACACTCATTGCCTTTGAACGCGGATTTTGGTGGTTTCACATCTTAGGAATCCTACTTTTTTTAAACTTCCTACCCTTTTCAAAACACTTTCACATCATTCTGGCCTTTCCCAATACCTATTACTCCAACCTCAAACCAAAGGGCAAACTCGATAATCTAGCTACGGTAACCAACGAAGTCAAAATGATGATGGGCTTGCCGGATGCCGATTCCAATGCTCCTCCTCCAGAGAGTTTTGGGGCTAAGGATGTTACCGATCTATCCTGGAAAAACTTAATGGACTCCTACACTTGCACAGAATGCGGACGCTGCACTTCTGTTTGTCCGGCCAACCTAACAGGAAAAGCGCTGTCCCCACGAAAAATAATGATGGACACCCGCGACCGTTTGGAAGTGGTTGGCAAAAATTTGGATGAAGGTAAAACAGACGATGGACAAAACTTATTCAATCATATAACCAGCGAAGAGCTTTGGGCGTGTACATCGTGTAATGCATGTGTTGAAGCTTGTCCAATCAACATAGATCCTTTAAACATCATTGTGCAAATGCGACAGTATTTGGTAATGGAAAAAAGCGAGGCTCCTAACGAGCTGAACCTTATGTTTAACAACACAGAAAACAATGGTGCCCCATGGCAGTTTGCTGCCGATGATCGAGATGCCTGGACGAAGGAAGTAAAGTAACGACTTAAAAAGAAGTTTTGGAAGAAGACAAAAATAAGCTCCACGAATTTATTGTTGACGGCAAAGTAGCCAGCCCAGTGGTGGAAGAAAGTGTCAAGAATTTCTTGATCGACATTGATGGAACGGTAACCGAAGATGTTCCCAACGAAGATCCGGAACGAATGAAACTGGTGCTGCCTTATCCCGACGCCTTGGCTTCGAGTAATAAGTGGTTCGACGATGGACATGTAATTACCTTCTTTACCTCCAGAACCGAAGAAACTCGAAAAATTACAGAACATTGGCTCAACAAACACGGCTTTAAATATCATGGGTTGTTAATGGGCAAACCGCGTGGCGGAAACTACCATTGGATTGATAATCATATAGTTAAGGCCACACGCTTTCACGGCAAGTTTCCACCCAATTTTAAAATTGAAAGCAGCGACATCGAAGTTTTTGATGCTTAAATTCATATACAAATATCTTTAGATTATGAGCGAGGTCATACACGTACCTACCGTTGCCGAATTGAATGCCAAAGGCGTAACTCCAGAAGTATTGTTCTGGGTTGGATGCTCTGGGAGTTTCGATGAGCGTGCCCAAAAAATCACGAAGGCGATGGCCAAAATTCTTCACCACCTAGAAATAAACTATGCAATTTTAGGAAAGGAAGAATCGTGCACTGGTGATCCGGCAAAACGCGCCGGCAACGAGTTTTTATTCCAAATGATGGCCATGAACAACATATCCATCATGAACGGTTACGGCATTACCAAGATCATAACCACTTGTCCGCATTGCTTTAATACCTTAAAAAATGAATACCCCGACTTGGGTGGGAATTATGAAGTAATGCATCATACTCAATTTTTGCAGGATATGATTGATGGCGGTAAGTTGAACTTTGGCGCCGGAAGTTTTAAGGGTAAGAAGATCACCTATCACGACAGTTGTTATTTGGGAAGAGCCAATAACATCTATGAAGCTCCTCGTGTTGTTTTAGAAAAACTGGACGCTGAATTGGTGGAGTTAAAGCGCTGTAAATCAAAGGGTTTGTGTTGTGGGGCAGGGGGTGCACAAATTTTTAAAGAAGCCGAAAAAGGAGATAAAGAAATTAACGTTGAGCGCGCTGAAGAAGCACTGGCAACCGGAGCGAGTATCATAGCTGCCAATTGCCCTTTTTGCATGACCATGCTTACCGATGGGGTTAAACACTTTAACAAAGAAGGAGAAGTTGCGGTTATGGATTTAGCCGAGTTGGTTGCTCAAGCAAACGATTTATAAGCTGAACTGTTTCAAGAACACAAACTATGAACAACTGGAATGATTTACCTGGAAGTGCCCGAGTTTGGGTATACGGAGCTAACCGAGCGTTGAGCGCCAATGAGATAACTCAAATTTCTCAAAAACTCGAAGTATTCTGCGCCGAATGGACTGCCCACGGCACCAAGCTAAAAGCCGGTTTCGAGCTGGCCTATAATCGCTTTATTGTTTTGAGCGCAGATGAAGAAGTTGCCGCTGCAAGTGGGTGCAGCATCGATTCGTCGGTTAAAGTTATCAAAGAATTGGATCAAGAACTGGAGTTGGATTTATTTAACCGATTACGGATTTATCAAATCGATGATGAAAACGCTACAGCTATGACTATGAATGAGGTTAAGGCAGACATTGAAAAGGGACTTATAAATGATTCAACCCTGATTATCAATACCTTAGTGCAAACAAAAGGGGACTACCAAAACAGCTTCGTGGTGCCAATTTCTAAGACTTGGGTTGGACAGAAGCTGCGGATGTTTGTTTAATTAGTTCAACTACTTTTCGACAAAGTAATTGGAGGGCGTTTACTATTAAGCTATGCCACAGCCATAAATAGCAACTTGCAAAGTTGCTATTTATTGAAACTTATACTACCTTTGATAAAAGATAATAATTGCAATTTTTTGAAACTATAATTTTAGAAGAGGCTGATAAATTCATTCAAACGCTTGATTAAAAAACAACTAAATAACTGTTTTTCGTCATTAGGTCGGCAGAACAAAAAAGAGACCTAAAATTATTCAAGAAACTTACAAATGACTTTTGGGAGTTTCGAGTAAAATTCTTGGCAAATCAAATTCGAATATTAGCCTTTTGGGATAAGAAGAACAAAAAGCAAACTTTAGTAATCGCCACAAATGGATTTCACAAGAAAACTCAGAAAACGCCAAAGTCAGAAATTAATAAGGCCTTAGAAATTAGAACGCAATACTTAAAAAAACAATTATGAGCAAGATGAAACAATATACCATGTCTGAAATGGAGGACAGATATTTTGAAAAAAAAGGAACACCAAAACGTGAGCAATACGAATATGAATTGCGAATGGACTTGCTTGGTCAAATGGTTAAAACAACACGACAAGAAAGGAAATTAACGCAAAGTCAATTGGGCGAATTAATTGGTGTGAATAAAAGTCAGATTTCAAAAATGGAGAATAACGCGAACAGCGCAACTATTGACACAATCTTAAAAGTTTTCAAAGCACTTAAAGCAGAAATAAATTTTAATGTAAAACTAGAAGACCAGATGATTCAACTGGCGTAGAAAGAAAGCCGATGGCATAACAAGTGCTATAAAGGAATATGGGCTTCACTCTTATCGAAAAATTCTGTTCCAAAAACCGTCATCCGCTGTGGTAAGATTAAGTATGTTTTTGAGATCATTCGTCAGGTTGACCGAGTACCAGAGAAATTCTTAAAACATTTAACTGGAACAGATGGTCTTTACGAAATTAGAATACAATATGAATCAAACATATACAGAGTGTTTTGTTACTTCGATGAAGGTAGGTTGATTATTCTGTGTAATGGTTTTCAAAAATCAACACAGAAGACTCCCAAAAATGAAATTGAACTCGCTTTAAAACTCAAGAAAAAATATTTCGATCTAAAAAAGAAACCATGAAAGACTATAAAAACATTAAAAACTTTGACGAATTGCTCGATTTAGAGAACGGTAAAATTGGAACCGAAATGAGAAATTTGCTTTTTAATAAAGCCGCATAGTCTTCATTATCAGTTCTTGGTTTACCCCGTTAAACCTACAAACATGACGCTTTGACTCTACAATTTTATAAAAATCTGAACCTGCAAATATTAATCGAACTCAGGTTATAACACAAAAACGCACTCCAAAATTGTTTAAAACAATAGACTTGTAGTTTTAGTTACTTGCGTTTCGTTTAAGCAAATACAGAATAATGATTACGAGTAAAGCTGCAAATGAAACAATGATGTAAATCAGTGTAGTCCTTTTATCAAGTTCTTGCTTCGCCTCTTGCAATTGATCATTAAAAAGCCCTTTCATGGCCTTCATATCATTCGGACAATCCGATAATTGATGCACTGTATCCGCTAACTCTAATTTCTTCAATTCGAGCTCTTCGTCTTTTCCTTTGTCTGGATATACGCCGGAATCATCAACTCTAAAATCATCATTAATTATTTGTCTTGTTCTTGAGCAATCATCCAATTCTAAAAATCCGCTACACCAGCCTGGGCTGGAATAAACCAAGTACTTTTTGTCCTTCTCAAAACACAATCCACAAAGGAAATGGCAATTACTAATGATAGAAATAATATAGGGATCTGTCGTATTCTTGAAATACTGAAATGTAGAACTGTCAACGCCTCGATAAAATTTAATAACTTCGAAATTATCAACAACAATAGGCTGCCCAAAAAAGTTGTGAAAAACCTTTGTTGTATCTGTACTTAAGTATTTTCCGTAAAAAATTATACTCGAGTGTTTATAGCCCAGCTTTATACCCGGAGGATGGCATTGGCAAGCAAACGATATGGTTGAAGCACAAAGTAAAAAGATAGATAGCGTCTTTCTCATAACAGGTTCCGTTGATTATTGCAAGATTAATTGGCAACGCACAACAAATAAGACAGCGATTTTCAAGACCAATTTACGGATTAATAAGAACTTCGGTATTAAAGGATAAACTCCTTAAGAACTCAGCTTAATCAGATATTCTTCCACCTCTCTCGGCACCATAAATTTCACACTTCTTCCCAAGCGCAAATAGCTTCGTATTTGGGTGGATGAAATGTTTAACATCGGACCTTTAAGCAATCGAACCTTTTGATTCTTGGCAAAATCACCACCTGGATTGTTTTCTCGATTGTAAACAATCAAATCGTAGTCCAATAAGATTTGCTCGTGGTCTTTCCACTTGTCGAAGTGTTGAAGATTGTCGGAACCTAAAATGAGAACGAACTCGGTTTTAGGATGTTTGGCACCCAACTCCAGCAAGGTGTCGTAGGTGTATGATGGCCGCGGCATATCGAACTCAACATCACATGCTTTAAACTTGGGCTGATCTTTAATAGACAGCTTTACCATTTCCAAACGATCTTCTTCTGGGTATAGATCCGCCATTGATTTCAACGGATTTTGAGGCGATACCACAAACCAGATTTCTTCCAAATCAGTTTGACCTAAAATGAATTGGCTTAAAATTAAATGCCCTTGGTGAATGGGATTAAACGAACCGAAAAATAGGCCTATTCTCATTAAATTATTGTGAAATAAAATATTTTACGATGCTCTCAGCTTCCACTAAAGTATGGGCTAAGATATTATTTATCAGCACAATATCAAATTTTGATTCGAACTTTAATTCGTTATTGGCCTTGTCTATTCGTTGCTTCAACTCATGCTCAACCTCGGTTTCGCGCAATTTGAGTCGTTTCATTAATTCATTAATGGAGGGGGGGCGTAAGAAAACAGCCAGCGCTTGTTTTTCGTAAAACGCTTTGATGTTTGTTCCACCAACTACGTCTACATCAAAAATCACCACTTTTCCTTCCTTCCAAATTCGCTCTACTTCCGATTTTAAGGTGCCGTAAAACAAACCTTCATACACTTCTTCGTATTCCAAAAATTCATCGTTTTGAATCTTTGTTTTAAAATCTTCGGGACTCAAGAAATAATAATCCTTTCCATCTACTTCTCCGGTGCGTTGCTTTCGCGTAGTTGCCGAAACCGAAAACGACAGCGAATCAAAGTTTTTCAGCAAGTGTTTTACCACGGTGGTTTTACCGGAACCCGATGGTGCTGAAAAAATGATAAGTTTACCCATGATTATTTGTCTTGCTCTTTTTGAATTTTTACAAGACGTTTAAGGTCTGTTCCTTAATTTTCTCCAATTCTTCTTTCATCCCAATAACCACTTCCTGCATTGGCGAATAGTTGGCCTTTGAGCCCAAAGTATTAATCTCTCGGCCCATTTCTTGACTTACAAAGCCAAGTTTTTTGCCATTGGAGCTTCCATTTAATTCCTTATCAAAGAGCAGGCAATGCGCCATGAGTCTGTTTTTTTCTTCGGTCACATCCAATTTCTCGAGGTAGTAAATCATTTCTTGTTCCAATCGGTTCGAATCGTGACTTACTTCGGCTGAGAGGTCTTGCAGTCCTTGAATTAATTTTTCACGCAAAGCTTGTTTCCGATCCACCTCATGTTTTTCAATTTCCGGCAGATAAGTTTTTAATATTAAGTTGTTGTGGTCGCGAAGCATCTCTTCCAAAGCCTTCCCCTCATCCGTTCTAAACTTTTCAAACTTTGCCAAGGCATCATCACAACACCCAAGTACGTCTTTCCAATCCGCATCGGTTAACCCGCCTTCTTCTGTTTTAATCACATCCGGAAGGGTAAATATGGTGCGTAGAATATCGCTGTCGTTGGTATTCAATTCATCGGCCAATTGCTTCATTTCGTTGAAGTAAATATGTGCCAATTCTTTGTTAATAGCCACCTGATCGGACGATAAAACGTTGCGTTCAATGTTTACTAAACACAAAACTGAACCTCGTACTAACTTGCTGCTCAAATATTTACGTAAAGTCATTTCGCGTTCTCCTAACATTCGAGGCACACGTAAGTTCAACTCCAGAAATTTTCCATTGAGGGATTTTATTTCTACTTTTATGTTGAATTTCTCAGTGAGTTTTTCAGCATTCCCATACCCGGTCATGGACTTTATCATCCTACTTTTTTTCTTACTTTAAACGAACTTACTAGATAGACTCCAACAAAGATTAGAAGGGCAAAAATAACCTTTTTGACCGACAGCATTTCACCTGCAAAGAGAACAGCAATGAAGGTTGCAATAATGGGTTGTAAGTAAATGTACGAACCAACTACCGCAGGCATGGCATATTTAACGGCCCAGGCATTTAACAGGTAAGCAACAAAGGTGGTCATAACAGCAACAAAGGCCAATGAAGCCCAAATTGAAGCAGGGAAGCTGCCATAGTCTGCAATTAGCAAATCGTTAAAAGCAAACGGGATCGTATAAATAATTCCAAAAATAAAGGTGTACCGGGTAATGGTAATTACTTCATATTTAACCAGTAACTGCTTAACATACACCAAGTAAAAGGCAAAACTAATGGCATTAACAATAATCATTGCATCGCCAAACAAAGTGTTATTTTCAATTTGTATGCCCTCGCCTCCTATTAACAGCATTGCACCAATTGCTGCAATTAAAATGCCTGCTATTTGGTGCCAGTAAATTTTAGTCTTCAGTAATAAAAGCGAAAAAATAACCACAAAAATGGGTGCGGTTAGCATTAAGGTGGATGCATTGGTTGCCGTGGTTCTTGATAAACCGTTAAAAAAGAACATCATATTACCCGCCACCCCAAAGAAACCAGCGATGGCAAGTTTCATCAAATCGCCCGGTTCAAGTTTTTCAAATCCCTTTAACCAGGCTACCAAGTTGAATAAAACTGCTGCCGTGGCAATGCGCAGAAACACAAATCCAGAAGGGCCTAAGTACTGAGGCATAACGCCTTTGGCAATAGAGTACGTACCCCCATAGATCAGTGCAACACCAAAGAGCGCCAAATGCACCTTGGGCGGTGTCTTTATACTACGCTGCTCCATGATTTGTTCTGATCGTATTGTAAGAGCTGCCCGTTAACCGTTAGCGGCGAATTGATGTTGTTGGTAAAAAGGGATCCGGTTCCAAGTCCTTGTGGAAGTTCATTCGAATACTGTGAAACCCACGCCGCTATTGCATTTAGCCCAATGTTCGATTCGAGGGCCGAAGTTGCCCACCATGCTATTCCCATCTTTTCTGCATGTTTAACCCATTGATCACATTTGGTAAACCCTCCCAACAAATTAGGCTTAAGTATGATGTACTTAGGCTTAATAGCTTCCAGCATTTTTTTGGCTTGTAGGCCAGAGTCCAAGCCAATCAGTTCTTCGTCGAGGGCAATGGCTAATTTCGACTCAGCACAGAGCTTAGCCATTGCATCTGTTTGACCCCTGGTAATGGGTTGTTCAATGCTGTGAATTTCAAATCGGGCTAAATCTCGTAATTGTTCAGCCGCTTCTTTGGGGTGGAAGGCTCCATTGGCATCCAATCGTATTTCGAGGCTAAATGCTGAATATTCCTTTCGCAAAACCTCCAACATTTTGCATTCTTGATCAAAATCGTGCTGGCCCACTTTAAACTTGATGCAACGAAAGCCTTGCTCAATTTTCAGCCGGGCCTCAGTCATCATTTCATCAATGGCCGCCATCCACACTAAACCATTTATTTTTATGGGCGTATTTTTATAAAAGGAAGTCATAAAGGGTTGGTGTCTCCCACCATTATTGAGATCGTTCAGTGCTGTTTCCAACCCAAATTGAACGCTTGGAAATAATTTCAAATCCAATTCCTCATACGCCGCCCCATCGTTTAAGAGTGCAATGGTTTGGTTGAGGATTTCGTTGTAATTTGGTACATCATCAACACTCAACATGGCCAAGGGTGCACACTCGCCAACACCAGATATTCCTTTTTTTTCGGCAACAACGTAGGTTATTTCTCGCTCCGAGAACGCATTCCGACTGGTGAGAGCCGGTTTTTTGAACTTCAAGGTTCGCGAAATTGTTGAGAATAACATTCTTATACTAAAAGGGTTAGAAGTAAGATGAGCACCAAAAAAGCATTGAGCATCACCATTTTTTTTAATTGGCCGTTGTACCCCGATCGATCGGTTGGATCCAGGTTTCTTAAAACCAGCCAATTAAAAAGATAAACGGGGAAAAGCAGCAAGCAGCTCCAATATTTTAAACCTGAGATTTTATTTAAAAACAAGGCCAAAAATCCAAATGCCACCGCAATTAAAACAAGCTGGTACCACTCGGCCTTTTTTCTACCCAATTGAACGGCCAAGGTAATCTTATTGTTTTCACGATCGCCTTCAATATCTCGTATGTTGTTGATGTTTAGCACTCCAACAGACAATAACCCAAAGCAAGTTGCGGGCATCCACGTTTCTTGAAAAGTAAATTTAAGCAGCCAAGAAACTGCAAATTCATAGGTTTTTTGATTTGCAGAATTTGTAAGCTGCAAGAAATAAACGCCAATAACACTCACCAATCCAAAAAAAACAAAAACGGCCAAGTCTCCCAAGGCACGATATCCGTATGGATTTTTACCCGCAGTGTATTTTAGTGCAGCATAAACGGCCGCCAATCCAACCAAAAACAATACAATGAATGCCCAGTTCAAGGTTCCAAACGAAACATATAATAACAACAGGCCAACAAGTATTGTAGCTGCGCTCAGAATTAAGATGGCATTCCGCATTGATTTTTGAGATAAACCACCGCTGGCCAGGGTTCGATCGGATCGATCTGCATCCACCCCACTCTTAAAATCCCCATAATCATTCGCAAAATTGGAAAGTATTTGAAGCAGCGTAGCGGTTAAGATAGCCAACCAGGTTATGGTCCAATTGTGAGCCTGTGCAGAAAAAGCAGACAAGCCAGCACCCAGCGCAATTCCAGCCAGTGCTAATGGAAGCGTTCTTAAACGTGCTGCTTTAACATAGGCCTGTATCAAGACTAGGAAATTACGTTGAGTTCTCTTCCAATCTTAGTAAAGGCCTGCACCGCTTTTTCGAGGTGATGCCTTTCATGGCCGGCGGAAATCTGAACGCGAATACGTGCTTGATCTTTAGGCACTACTGGGAAATAAAACCCAATTACATAAATACCTTCCTCCAATAATTTGGCGGCAAACGTTTGCGACAGCTTAGCATCGTACAACATAATGGGTACAATGGGATGTACCCCAGGTTTAATATCAAAACCTGCATCGGTCATCGATTTGCGGAAAAAAGTGGTGTTTTCTTCGAGTTTATCTCGCAACACAGTTGTTTCAGAAAGCATGTCTAAAACGGCAATGGAAGCTCCAACAATGGATGGTGCTACTGTATTTGAAAATAAGTACGGCCGGGAGCGTTGGCGCAACATTTCCACAATTTCTTTTCGGCCCGCAGTAAATCCACCAGAGGCACCGCCCAAGGCCTTACCCAAAGTTCCGGTAATAATATCAATTCGGCCCATCACATTCTTATATTCATGGGTTCCTCTGCCTGTTTTGCCCATAAAACCGCTGGCATGACATTCATCAATCATAACCAAGGCCTTGTACTTATCGGCCAAATCACAAATCTTGTCCAACTGTGCAATGGTTCCGTCCATTGAAAACACGCCATCGGTTACAATGATTCGATTGTTGGCACCGGCGCTTTCTTTTAGGCAGCGCTCTAAATCGGCCATGTCGTTGTTGTTGTATCTAAAACGAGCGGCCTTACACAAGCGCACGCCATCAATGATGGATGCGTGGTTTAGCGAATCGCTGATGATGGCATCTTCGGCGCCTAAAAGAGGTTCAAAAACACCGCCATTTGCATCAAAGGCAGCGGCGTACAAGATGGTATCTTCGGTTCCTAAAAATTCCGAGATCTTAGCTTCAAGTTGTTTGTGGATGTCTTGCGTGCCACAGATGAAGCGCACGGATGACATTCCATACCCATGGGTATCGATGGCTTTTTTTGCAGCTTCAATAACTTTGGGATGCGATGAAAGACCGAGATAGTTGTTGGCACAAAAATTAATAACTTCCGCTCCCGATTCAAGCGTAATATCTGCACTTTGTGGCGAAGCAATAACGCGTTCTGATTTATAAAGGCCTGCCTCTTTGATGGCGGCCAATTCCTTTTCCAAGATGGGTTTTAGTGTTTCGTACATGGGAATGTTTTGTGGCAAAATTATAAGAAAAATCCATCGGTCAAGCCCAATACAATGCTCCATGTGATTTTCATCCAAAAAAACAATGATTTTATCATCGGCAATGAACCAAATGGAGGCTCATCGGTTGGAAGTAGTTGAGATAAAAAAGGCGTACTTTTGCGCCTTTAAGGCCAACGAAGCCAATATCGGGAGTTTCCTAATTAGAATTACGCAAGATGTCTGAAGACAACAAGAAAAAACCACGAATTATCATTAAGAAAAATTCGTCGAATAACTACGATAAGGACGGTCAAGGATCTGGTGGCGGAAAGCCGAAGGGGACGCCACCTAAGTTTAACTTTTATTGGATTTACATTTTGATTGCCGCAGCGCTGATTGCTATGTTGGTTTTTCCAATGGGTAAAGGAGCGGAATTATCCAATTCGAAGTTGGTTGAAATGCTTCAAAATCAGGAAGTTAAGAAAATTGAAGTTACTCAAACCGGAAAGGCCTACATCTACTTAACTGATTCTGCTAAAAACACAGAAAAATATAAAAAGAAGGCTCAAGATCGTGGCTTATGGTCATTATCGAGCCCCGAATCTCCATCCTTTGAAATTGAATATGTTGGCGATTTACAAGAATTTGGCGATTTGGTTCGGAGTGCTCAGAAGAGCGTTTCGGGAGAAACGATTTTGGTTGATTCGAAGCGTGAAGCTACCTACGATGGATTGATGAGCATATTGCTGTTCTTAGGGGTAATGCTTCTCTTTTGGTTTGTAATTATGCGCCGAATGAGTGGCGGTGGTGGTGGTGCTGGCGGTGCCGGACAAATATTCAGCATCGGGAAATCTAAAGCACAGCTCTTCGATAAAGATACGAAAGTGAACGTAACCTTTGCCGACGTGGCAGGCTTGGAAGAGGCTAAGGTTGAAGTAATGGAAATTGTTGATTTCTTAGAAAATCCGGGTAAGTACACAGATTTGGGCGGTAAAATACCCAAAGGTGCCCTGCTCGTAGGCCCTCCAGGAACAGGTAAAACCTTGTTAGCTAAGGCGGTAGCCGGCGAAGCGGGTGTTCCTTTCTTCTCGCTTTCGGGTAGTGATTTTGTTGAAATGTTTGTGGGCGTTGGAGCATCTAGAGTGCGTGATCTTTTTAAACAGGCCAAAGAAAAAGCTCCGTGTATTGTATTTATTGATGAGATTGATGCCATTGGAAGAGCCAGGGGAAAGAACTCTATGCAAGGTTCGAACGATGAACGTGAAAATACGTTGAATCAGCTGCTAACTGAGATGGATGGATTCGGAACAGATTCCGGTGTAATCATCTTAGCTGCAACGAACCGACCCGATATTTTGGATTCGGCGCTGTTGCGTCCGGGTAGATTTGATCGACAAATTGGCATCGACAAGCCGGATATTGTTGGACGTGAGCATATTTTTAGAGTGCATTTGAAGCCGCTTACTAAGTTGGATGATAACGTAGATGCTCGGAAACTTGCAGCCCAAACACCAGGCTTTGCCGGTGCAGAAATTGCAAATGTTTGCAACGAGGCTGCATTGATTGCCGCTCGTCAGGATAAGAAAAAGGTGGATATGCAGGACTTTCAAGATGCCATAGATCGGGTGATTGGTGGTTTGGAGAAAAAGAATAAGATCATATCCCCAGAAGAAAAGAAAATTGTTGCCTATCATGAGGCTGGGCATGCCATAGTTGGATGGTTCTTAGAGCACGCCGATCCGTTGGTTAAGGTATCTATTGTGCCACGTGGTGTTGCGGCCTTAGGGTATGCGCAATACCTTCCGAAAGAACAATACTTGTACCGTACCGAGCAATTGATTGATGCTATGTGTATGACCTTGGGTGGTCGTGCAGCAGAGGAAGTCTTCTTTTCAAAGATATCTACAGGAGCTCAAAATGATTTAGAACGCATTACCAAAATGGCTTACGCCATGATCACGATGTACGGCATGAACGATAAAATAGGAAACGTATCGTTCAACGACCCACAGAATGAATACGGGTTTTTAAAGCCGTATTCGGAAAAAACGGCTGAAATTATTGATGATGAAGTACGCAAGTTAATTTCAACCTCGTACGAACGAACTAAGGCTTTAATTCGTGATAAAAAATCGCAGCTTGAAATTGTTGCCTTGGAGCTTCTTGAAAAAGAAATCATCTTCCAAGCTGATTTGGAACGGTTGATTGGAAAGCGGCCCTTTGATGAAAAAACAACGTACGACGATTTTGTAAACGGAAGTAAGAAAGATCCAACACCCGTTCCGCTTCCTGTTGAAATTGACGCTGAGGATGAAGATCCTGCCGCTGATAAATCGGCTGAATAAAACCTGTTCTTACTAGTACCTTATGTGGTTTCACAAGGTTTCGGTAAAACCAAGCAAGGTTCATTAGTTTAAAAGTTTATAGTTGCAAGCTGGTTTTCATTAAGCATCTTCCTTAAATGAATCTATAATGTTTAATTATAATACATAATGTCAAATCTGAAATCAATGTCCAACCATAAACCATAAACCCTTTATGTGGTTTCACAAGGTTTCGTAAAACCAAGCAAGGTTCATTAGTTTAAAAGTTTATGGTTTATAGTTGCAAGCCGGCTTTCATTAAGCATCTTCCTTAAATGAATCTTGAATGTTTAATTATAATACATAATGTCAAATCTGAAATCAATGTCCAACCATAAACCGATAAACCCTTTATGTGGTTTCACACAGTTCCATCACCCCTCAAATTGCGTATTGATCCAAAAAAATCACGACCCGCTTGTGCTCTTTCACAACTATGGAAGAGAAATAAATATCTTTGCGCCTCGATAAAAATAATCACTTCATGGCAGCAAAAATTATCTACACCAAAACCGACGAAGCACCGGCTTTAGCAACGTATTCGTTCTTACCCATTGTTCAATCATTTACCAAAGCTGCAGGAGTAGAAGTGGAAACCCGCGACATATCCCTCGCCGCCAGAATCTTATCGCAATTTCCAGATTATTTAAAGCCAGATCAAAAGGTTGCCGATGACCTAGCGGAGCTTGGTGCCTTAGTTACCCAGCCGGAAGCAAACATCATTAAACTTCCAAACATCTCTGCCTCCGTTCCGCAACTTAAAGAAGCCATTACCGAGCTCCAGAAACAAGGTTTTGCTCTTCCAAACTATCCCGACAATCCATCCACCGCCGAAGAAAAAGACGTTGCCTCACGATACAGCAAGGTAAAGGGAAGTGCAGTAAATCCAGTACTTCGAGAAGGTAACTCCGACCGAAGAGCACCCAAGGCCGTAAAGAATTACGCAAAGAATAATCCGCATTCAATGGCGCACTGGTCATCAGCCAGTAATACCCACGTATCCACCATGCAAAGCGGTGATTTTCGATCGAATGAGACCTCCAAAACCATTGCGGAAGCCGGAATTTTTCGAATAGAATTTGTAGATGAAAGTAACAATATCACTGAACTAAAAGGAAGCGCTCCGCTGCTCGCTGGCGAAATCATCGATGCCACCGTAATGCGCAAAGCAGAACTTCTTTCCTTCTTGGAAACCGAATTTGCAGATGCCAAAACGAACCATACCCTGCTTTCGTTGCACATGAAGGCCACAATGATGAAGGTTTCGGATCCGATCATCTTTGGACATGCGGTTTCTGTTTATTTCAAAACGTTGTTGGACAAACATGCCTCCACCTTTAAAAGCCTTAACGTAGATTTAAACAACGGTTTCGGAAACTTGGTGTTGAAACTCAATGAACTTCCGGCCGAAAAGAAACAAGAAATAGAAAAAGACATTGCTGAATGCTTTGCGCAACAAGCTGATTTATACATGGTTAACTCCGATCGGGGTATAACCAATCTCCACGTTCCAAGCGATGTTATCATTGATGCTTCGATGCCGGCATTAATACGCAACGGCGGACAAGCATGGGATGCAAAAGGCCAATTACGCGATACAAAGTGTGTGATTCCAGACAGCAGTTACGCAGCCGTTTATTCCACCACCATCGATTTCTGTAAAAAGCATGGTGCCTTCGATCCAACCACCATGGGCTCCGTATCCAACGTTGGACTAATGGCTCAAAAAGCGGAAGAATATGGAAGTCATGATAAGACCTTCGAAATGTTGGCAGGCGGATCAGTTCGTGTGGTAGATGGCAACAACAACATTTTAATTGAACACAAAGTGGCTTCTGGAGATATTTGGAGAATGTGCCAAGTGAAGGATGCACCCATTCAAGATTGGGTTAAGCTGGCCGCTAACCGAGCAAGAGCTTCAAGCACACCCGCCATCTTTTGGTTGGATGCCAATCGAGCACATGATGCAGAACTCATAGTTAAGGTGAATGCCTACCTTCCAAACCACGATACTTCTGGCCTCGATATTCGAATTATGAGCCCAGCCGACGCAACGCAATTTTCATTGGAACGCATTAATGATGGAAAGGATACCATCTCGGTTACGGGCAACGTATTGCGCGATTATCTCACCGATTTATTTCCCATCTTAGAAGTAGGCACGAGTGCTAAAATGCTCTCTATTGTTCCATTGATGAATGGGGGAGGATTGTTTGAAACAGGTGCTGGAGGTTCAGCTCCAAAACACGTTGAGCAGTTGGTGCAAGAGAATTACTTGCGTTGGGACAGCTTGGGCGAGTTTTTAGCATTGGCCGTTTCGCTCGAACACTTGGGCACAACCTACAACAACCCCAAAGCCACTATTTTAGGAGAATGTTTGGACGACGCAACCGAGAAGTTTTTATTAAACGATAAATCACCGGCGCGTAGAGTTGGACAGATTGATAACCGAGGAAGTCATTTTTACCTGGCGATGTACTGGGCAGAAGCCTTGGCAACACAAGATAAAGACGCCGACATTAAAGCCTATTTTACTCCGCTGGCCAAAGAGTTGAAAGACAACGAAGAGACCATTAATAAAGAACTCATTGGGGTTCAGGGACATGCCGTTGAAATTGGGGGATATTACAACCCGAACACTTCACTCACAGCAGCCATTATGCGGCCAAGTGCTACCTTGAATGGTATTTTGGGGTAGTGATTTACGAACCTAATCACAGAACGCCATTAGAAGCCTTTGAAAGACTTTAAGTGGCTACCAAGCGGCCCGAAACAAAGGCTGAAGAATCTTTTGAAATGAGTCTATCAACGGTGATAACCTGCAGTCGCTTCAGAAAAGACCGATATTCATTCTAGTTTGATGACTTTATCCCTATTTTTAGCATATTTGTTGTTTAGCGGTAGAAGCCACTATGGAAGATCAATTACTCATTCAAACATCAACTTTTCAACTTTCGCAAATCGAGTTTTTGGTGCGCATGCTGGTATCGGTTGGCATTGGTTTGGTGGTTGGATTGGAACGTGCCTTTGCCGGTGCTTCCGAAGAAGGCCATCCCAACGAATAATTCTTGGAACCCCCAGCTATCCACCAGTCTTGAGCTAAAAGACTTGGATTGTTTTGCCATGGCCGATCGTAATCGTATATTTTATGTTTTACATTAACTTGGTAATTGAAATAAGTAGAATCAAAAAATTTAATTTTAAAGAATACATTATTTTGGTTGGTGGATGTGGTGGCGTCTTCAGTTGATAGAACTTCGAGATGCCATTCGTTTGTCCAACGAGCGGTACTGTCGCCTTGATTGGCATGTGCAAAATTCGAAACAATAAAAAAAGAAAGAGGAATGCATAATTATGACAAATTCCTTGGTGGCTTTTATCCCAGGCAAAAATGTGTATGGCAAGCCATAGGATGACTTCGAGCTCAAGGTGACCCTTCGCGATGATTTTACGTCCGCTATGAATTTCCCCGTGCTTCAGCTCATAGCCGTTAGCCTAAGGAGTGAAGTGACTGATAGTAAGGCTTTTTCCTTTTTTTTTGTTTCGACCAAAATCAATGGGATCACTGGATAGATAAATTGCATAAACCATGTTTTCACATAAAGTCTTCTTGTAATGCGGGTTGGTGATAACACCCACCAGGGCGTGCAATTCCGACCCCAACGGGGTCGCATCTTGCAGAATGATGATGTTAAACGAAACCCGACCCTGAAGGGGTCGCATATCAAAATATTGCGATGTGCCTAGAGGCACTAAACATAACGGTCACTCAGCAGGAGCTGAGCGACTGCGGGGAAAATTTAATTTTAAAGAATACATTATTTTGGTTGGTGGATGTGGTGGCGTCTTCAGTTGATAGAACTTCGAGATGCCATTCGTTTGTCCAATGAGCGGTACTGTCGCCTTGATTGGCATGTGCAAAATTCGAAACAATAAAAAAAAGAAAGAGGAATGCATAATTTTTTTATGACAAATTCCTTGGTGGCTTTTATCCCAGGCAAAAATGTGTATGGCAAGCCATAGGATGACTTCGAGCTCAAGGTGACCCTTCGCGATGAATTTACGCCCGCTATGAATTTCCCCGTGCTTCAGCTCGGGGTTAAAGTGTATTAATGGTTTTTTATAAAAGTCGAACAACCCAAGAAGTCATTCTGAATTCATTTCAGAATCTTGTTTACTCTAAGGCAATGCTCTTTAAAATACTGGCTATCAGTCATCAAGACCCTGAGTCGAGTTCAAGGTGACCCTTTCGTGGTAAAAAACGTCCGCTATGAATTTCCCCGCGCTTCAGCTCGGGGGTATAGTGGATTAATGGTTTTTTTGATAAACGTCGAACCACCCACGAGGTCATTCTGAATTCATTTCAGAATCTCGTTTACTCTAAGGAAATGCTCTTTAAAATACTGGCTATCGGTCATCAAGACCCTGAGACGAGCTCAGGGTGACCCTTCGTGATGAATTTACGTCAGCTATGAATTTCCCCGTGCTTCAGCTCGGGGACTATGTAGGATCTCGCTTCTACTTTGCTCATTCCTTCCTCATTCTTTCCACACAATCCACAGAACTCAGCTTCATTGGCGCTATTGCCGCAGTGTATGCAACCTTTTGGGTTCTTTTGTGCCGACCCTATAACCAGAATGATCCCAACCAAGGGAGTAAGAAACAAGCCGAGTAGAAATGCTCTTAGAAATCCTCCTTTGCGATTGGTGCCGGCAAAACCAACTAAGATAGCTCCACCAAAGAATACGATTAATAAAATAATGGGACTAGCATAAATATAGGATGGGAATTCTACATCGAACATGATAAAAACAAAGATGAAGAAATTATTTTAGATTAAATGGATAGGAATGTAAAACCATAAGCGGTCGCCAGCGTACCCAGGCTTCGGCTGGTAAACTTGGCTCCCGTGGCTCCGCACTGGACGGGTCCAGCCTGTCAAGACCATAGTGTCTTGGCCGAGTGACTGTTTATGGGATTCTTTACACTTGAGAACTTCGATGCATATGATACACACGCATAGCCACAATCATCGAGATCATGCTCCACATCGGTACGGCTATTTTATCGAACTCGCTGTAGTTGTTCAAGAAAGCATGGGCAAAATACGTGATGAGACCCAGTAAAACCGCCATTGCCAAAATTCGGATTTCCACATCTTTAGCATGATAATATACGTAGAATCCTTGTTGGATAACCACCAATACCAAGATGAAAAAGAACAATCCACCCAACAAACCCGATTCGGCAAAAGGACGCAAATATTCGCTGTGTACATTGCCCAAATCGCCGCTGTTGGTAGAAATGATCGTCATCTCGCTCGAGATTTGATACGGAGCATATTTAAACGTATAGGTGCCTGGACCGTGGCCAAAAATTGGTCGTTCGCCAAACATCCGATATACCGAACTCCAACGGTTTAAACGCTCCAAATTGGATGGATCGGTACTTACATTCGAAAAGGATTCAACGTGGCCTTGCAAGTCGTCCGTACTGCCTTGTTTGTTCCTCGATAATTCGGTTAAGATTACGTTTTGAAACATCAGCAACAATCCAATAATTACCAAACCCGTGGTAACCAAGGTTTTAAATTGAATGCGTAAAAAAAGCAAGCCAAACACCCCAAAGGCTAATACCAAGCTTAACCACGAAGCTCTTGTAAATGAGAAGATTACACCCAAAGTAACTATGGTAAAAACAAACATTGCCATAGCTACGCCAAACCAATTGAGCTTCATTCTTCGCCCAAAAACACCAATGATGAACATTACGGGTATGCAAAAAGTAATGGCCGCTGCATACATGCCGTGGTCGGGTATAAAAGGCCTACTGGCCGTATACGCATAGAGTCTTGAAAATCCTTCGTCGCCGTGCTTTTTAAGCGTGTACATAACTAAGATCAGCGTTCCCAACGAAAAGCACCACAAAAAGATCTTCATGGCCTTGGGGTTCTTGAAAAAGTGGATCAACACAAAAACAAAAACAAAGACGTACCACGTATACGACAGCGAATATTTAAAACTAATAAACGGCATGGTGCTGGTTGCAGTAGTAACGTACAACCAAAACATGTTGAGCAAAACCAGAACGGTAATCGGGCTTTTAAGTACATTTCGGTTTAATCCTTGTCCCATCACCATCTTAAATAGAAAGCCCGCAAAGAGCATCATGATTAAGGGTTCGGTGGGCAGAATGATGCCAAAGCCCCCACCAACGTCTTTTATAGGTATTGAAAGCGGAGCGGCAAAGGCCAAGAAGTAAATTACCTTGTCGGTATGTGCAAATAAGAGATAAAAAAATACCGGAATGAGCGGCAATAAGGCCATGAAAAAAAACTCAAAATAGAAGCTCACCGCCAAGATGCCAATAAAGGCAATGGCACAAATGTAAAACCATTTTATTTGAGCTTTTGAGAGCAAAGCTTATTCGCTTACGATGATTTTATTCTTCTGTTCTAAGAAAGCCAATGTTACGGCTGCCATGATAAATCCGGCCACTAAGCCAAATAAAACCAGGAGTTTACGAACGGGCTTTGTTTTCTTTTCGGGCACCGAAGCGCTCGAAATCAAGAACTTTTGCGGGATGGTTTTTTCGATATCCACCTTTGCCTTTTTGTAACGCTTGCGGAGTAAGCTGTACTCTTCCAACTCCAACAGCAAGGTTTCAAATAAATAGGTGTATTCCGAACCATATTTCGCTAAGGTATCTTTTTCTGATTGCAATTGTTGGATGCGTGCCGCACTTCCACCCGTTGCTTTTAATGAGTATAAGCTCTGAGTAATCGACTCGGTTTGCTTTTGTATGTCCAACACGCCTTTTTTGCCCAACACATTCAAACCCTTTTTCAATTCCCAAACTTCGGCTTCCTTGTTTTTAAACTCTTCTTCTATAATTAAAAAAGCTTCGTTGGCCACTTCTTTTTGAATTTCCGTTTTTACCGAATCGTAGATGGCTGCAATACCATTGGCAATCTTAGCTGCCATCACCGGGTCTTCGTCCAATACTTTGATGGAAATTGAGAGATATCTGGTCCGACTAAAGCTGATGTTGTTTTCCATCATCTTGCTCAACTTGGTTTGTGGATAGGCGCCATTTGGGTCGATCTTGTAGTTTTTCATCAAGTTGAAATTTCGAATAATGCGCGAATAGCATTTTTCCGACTTCAATACTTGCAGGGCATGTTCGGCTTCTTCTTCTTCACCAAAAGAAAGGATGTCGGCCTCGCGTTTGTTTACATCCGTAAACATGGCGTTACCAATCGAGTTAACCGTTGTTGGATAGAAAATAACTTCGGCCTCAAATTTTGGAGGGATGATGAAGGAGATAATTCCTGCCACAATTCCGGCTGCAAGCGATACAATAATTAGGCGTTTGCGGTGGCGATACAAAAATCGGGCAATGTCAAGAAAGTTAAACGACAAGATGTTTTCTTCTGTACTCATTATTCTTACGGATCAATCAAAAAAAGTTTGCAAAAATATAATAATTAATGCTCTTAAGAATTGCGGGTTTTACGACGAACCAAGCTCTTCAGCATGTTGAGGTTGAAAAGGCCGGAGGCAAATACAAATACCACAGCACAAACAACGCCAACTGAAATATGAACGAAAGGGGTTTCGAAAAATTGTCGTCCAAGCCAAAAGAGTCCGATTAGTAAACCAGTATAGATGGAAATTGATAGCGTTAACTTGCTGGTTATGTGAATGTTAAATGAAGTTTTGGCCTTGTAAAAACAACCCAAAGCAAACACGGCTTGTGTAAGCAAAGTTGCCAGAGCTGCGCCATCCGAACCGTGGGTGGGAATGAGAATTGCATTTAAAACCAAGTTTGAAACCAAGGTTGTGGTGGCCAATATATTGAGCCATTTTAATTCTTTTGCTGCCGTTAAGGCTGTTCCAAATACGTAAATTGAGCACGTTGCAATAAACGATATCATCAAATAACGGAAGGTATCGGGCGAAATGATGTCAATTTTGTTGGGATACATAAAGCTCAGAATCTCCACCGGATATACCCAGCTAATTATAGCGATTAAGATGGCCGGTAAAATCAGAAGTTTGGCCGAAAGCAGTGCCAATTCAGAGAGTGATTTGGATGCTTTTTCTGAGATCATTCTGGCAAACATCGGCAGCAACATACCCGCAAGAAGAACCGCAACCATGTTGCCAGCATCCAACAAGCGATAGCCCATGGCATAAATATCGGCTGCTTCGCTTCCAATCATTTCACTGAGCATTACCGCATCTATTCTGGTAAAAACTGCCATCAAAGCAGCTAATAAGGCAAAGGGGAGAGCGCTTCGTATTAAACGTTTAATCTCATCAAATTGAAAATCTTGGTTGGGATTATTTAGGCTTCGTATATTGATGATTAAGGCTATGGTTAGGGTTAACAAGGTGCCACCCACCTGCACCAACACAAAGTTTTGTATGGTGAGGTTGTGCTTCCAACCCGGAACCAAAAACCAGGAACCACAAATAATGATGACCAATAACCGATCTGTTACCGACAGCATGCCATCCAACTTAAATCGATGAAGGGCCGCCAAATTGGATCGGAAATAGGCGTTGAACGAGATGAAGATTTGCATAACAATGAGCATGCTCAATATGCTCCATTCTGCCCCCGATAAAGAAAGCACCAGTCCGGCAATTATTACGGTAAAGGCAAAAACCACCGAAAGAACCGCTTTCGTAATTACAAAGGATAGAAAGTTCTGCTGCAGGTAGGCTGGATTTGCGGCTACTTCCCGACTGTTCATATTGTTTAAGCCAAAATCGAGCAAGATGATGAAGAGAACCGTAAAACTAAATAGGCTAAAGTATTGTCCGTATACGCTGGTTGGAAGTTCGTTCTGAACCGCACGATCGATCAGTAAAATCCAAACGGCCTTTATTAGAATGTTTATTCCCTGAATAAAGAGCACATCCGAAAGAAACTTCTTCTTTTCCATTAGGAAGCCGTGGCTGCGGTTCGATGCTGTTGTAACAAATTGGTTATAAACGCTTTATCGCTTAGTTTATCTTCCCAGCCATTGGCTATCAAATCCAAAACAAACTTTGTATTCTCTGCCCCACGTTGTTGCGCGTAGCTGTAGTCTACGTTGCTAAAGGTTACCAATTCGTATTGCGATTTAAACAACTCTGGATACAAGTCGCACAAGTCGTGCTCTACTTTTTTATAATGTAGAAAGTCTTTGTCGCCAACCAGATCTCGCATTTCAACAAAGTTTTGCAGCGCTAAATCCGCGATGGCGTCCGCATTTATTTTTCGAGATTTTTGATATTCATCCATGGCCTTATCCATGTTTGGCCAATGTTTTTCAATGCATTCATCCATAACCACACAATCTTCAAAGGCGCAGTTCATTCCTTGCCCGTAAAAGGGCACTACGGCGTGGCAGGCATCACCGAGCAAGGCCGTTTTTCCTTTAACCCACGGATAGCAGCGAACGGTAACCAAAGTTCCGGTTGGATTTTCGAAGTAATCTTCAACCAAGGTGGGCATGAGCGGCACGGCATCGGCAAAGTGTTCGTTGAAAAAGGCACGAACATCGGCCTCCGTTTTAAGACTTTCAAAGCTGTTAATTCCTTCAAACGGATAGAACAGGGTGCATGTAAAACTTTTATCTGGATTGGGGAGGGCAATCATCATATACGCTCCACGCGGCCAAATGTGCAGGCTGTTTGGATCCAAGGCAAATTCACCATTAGCCGTTGCAGGAATGCACAATTCTTTATATCCATGATCGGTATAATCTTGTGAGTAATCAAAACGCCCGCTTTTCATCATGCGCATTCGAACGGCCGAAAAAGCACCATCGCCACCAATAACATAATCCGATTCTACTCGAACTTTTTCGCCTGCTTCGTTGCGGAAGGTAGCTACTGCGTTCTCTAAATCAACGTCCAAACACTTATGGTTGAAAAACAAATGCACATCTGGATTTTCATCCGCCAATTCCAACAACTGAATGTTCAACCCACCTCTCGAAACCGAGTTAATGAATTGACCTTCAGTTCCGTACGGCTGGTACGACAATTCACCTTTTTCCGAATGAATCATCCGCCCGTTCATGGCAATGGCTTTGGAAAGGATGGCATCTTTTAATCCAACTTTTTCCAACGCTCGAATTCCTCGTGCAGACAAGGCAAGGTTAATGGATTTACCGGCACTTATATCGGCCTTTCGCATGTCTGGGCGTCGCTCATATAAATTGACTTCAAAACCGCGTTGGGCAAAGTACACCGCCATAAGCGAACCGGCTAAGCCGCCACCAACCATTGTAATTTTATATTTCTTCATAAAGCTCTTGCAAGTTTAGTAAAGATTGCGCTCAAAACACAGTATGCACAACCGTCAAAAATCATTTATAGTGCGGTTTTTAAAAAATAGTGATGAAGTTGATCGATTTGATGCAGAAAATTTATACCGGGGTAATCTTCAGGTTGGATGTTATCGTAGCCAGTGGCCACTAAAACGCGCTGATCGGGGAAGTTGGATTCTAAGTTTTTGAGAAAGGTTTTTACGGCGTTTACATCCGATTTTTTGATCAGAAAGGTTAGTATATGGCAGGCACTGCACGTGCCAACCGACGGTTTTATATTATTGAACGGAACATTTTGACCTAGATAAATACTTTTCTCTCCAGCTTCTCTCAGCAGAAAATGAGCCAATAAAAGTCCAATCTCGTGGTACTCTCCTTCAGGCAACGCTAATACCCAAGTGTGTTGATTATTTGAAGTTTCAACGTATTGACCATCAATGGCGCTAAAGAGTTTCTGTTTAACTAAACCTGTGATAAAATGTTCGTTTGCAGGCACAATTTTCTGCGAACACCACATAATGCCAATCCTTTCTAAGAAAGGATAGATGATCGAAACAAAGGTATCTTTCAGTCCGTATTTCAGCACACAATTCGAGAAGGTCTTGTCGAACAGTTGTTCGTCCATTTGCAGCATGGCCTGAACCAACACTTCAATGTGCACCAAAACGGCGCCTTTTGGATTGGAAGATTGAAGCGAGATTTCGGTGAGGTTATTAATCTCTTCGCTGGTGCGCTCTGCAAGTTTAGAAATCTTGTGCCCAGCGTTTACAAGCGTGGCCACATTCATCAACTTGCGCAACTCATTGTTGCTGTATTGCCGAATGTTGGTATTTGTACGCGTGGGTTCCAACAGTCCATAGCGCTTTTCCCAAATGCGAATGGTGTGTGCTTTTATTCCCGAGAGGGATTCGAGTTCTTTGATCGAGAAAAAATGTTCCAAATTTGCTTTGTTTATTGTTTTTTGACAAAGTTTAAACAAATATCGGCAATTAAGGTTTTAAACAATCTTTTAACCTGAGTTCGATTAATCTTTTCAAATTCAGATTTGTATAGAACCCAAGTAGTAAGGCGAAAACAGGAAGGTTTATGTTTATAAACCGACTGATTTCAACGAAGCTAATAGGGTTTTATATACAAAAGTCCGCTTTACACAAGCGTTCTGAATTCAAAATATGAATCGAACTCAGGTTTTTAGATAATTATTTTGTCACCATTGTTTAAACCAATAACGCTTGATGATTTTTTAAAAACAACCAAATGTGGATGAAAAACGTAAATGATAAAAACGTTGTCTAACTGACATTTTTGATAAAAAGTGGAAAAGAAGCACACGTGGGTTAGGAACTCTTTGGCGATATAGCTTTTCTTCGCGGAAAGTTTAAAATTGTACGTAAGCAACTACACAACTCTTTACAAAGATTTTGCGCCCATTTTGATGGTGGAACTGAGTCCAAAATTGTTTTACCACGGCTTTGAGCACGTTGAAAATGTATTGGATGCCGCTCGAGAAATTGGAGAATCTGAATATTTAAGCCCTCCAGAGTGGGACATCCTAAACACCGCAATCTTATTGCACGACAGTGGTTTTATGCATGTGTACAAAAACCACGAGGAAGAAGGGTGTGCCATTGCCGAAAAACTCTTACCCAATTACAAATATTCGAGAGAGAGCATCGAAATTGTTAAAGGAATCATTATGGCAACAAAGATTCCGCAAAGACCAAAAAACAAGCTGGAGCGCATCATTGCTGATGCTGACCTTTTCCACTTGGGCAGCGATAATTTCGCCGAAGTATCTGAAAAACTGTATCTTGAACTCTCGGGCTTCGATCTAATTGCAGATAAAACCGTATGGTTAAGATCTCAAATATCTTTTTTAAATCAACACATATACTTTACCGAATACTGCAGAACCCATAAAAGTTCAAAAAAGGAAGCTAATTTAGAATTGCTTCGAGAACAGCTCATAGCGGTTTGATCATCTGCCCTTTTTTAAGCTTCTTTGACTTTAGATTTTATTTACCCTTACAACGTTGATATGATGCGAAAAAAGTGGATGTGTTTAGAGCAACTTGTATTCTATTGTTGGATAGCCCGTTTCCCCAGTTTTACTGTAGAAATCTGTAAAATGAAGCTTGTAGTAAAATCCTTTCGAATCCTGTAAGAGGAAGTTCTTATTGGCATACACCTTATAAACGCCATCACTTAAAACAAATTCCTTCCAATCGTAGCCAATTACATCCGATGTAGTAGTGAACGAGTAGTTGGAAGTATCTGCCAAGGTAATGTCTTCAAAATCCTTATCGAATATTGCACAGGCTCTTGTTTTGTAAGGATTTATCAAAGCGCCAACAACTAAATAATCCAAATTTTCTGGAGCAAAATAGTACACGTATTGGCGGAAAATCAAATCAAAATCATCCCTTGCCGGTTCAACATCCACCATTGCACTTGTTTCGAATGAAAAATAACTTCGAACCTTTGACTTATCCCGCTCCAACTTAAACGTAATATCTTCATTTTTACTAAGTTGCGAAAAAGTAAGAAGCACTTCTCCTCCTTTCTTTTCCAGCGTAAACTTCACAAAACCCAAGGAATTTAATTCAGAGTCCATACCCAAATTAAGCACATAAACTGCATTGTTCTCCCACCATTTATATAAAACGGTGCTGTCTTGTTTGCCGTTGCTCCAGTCCCACTGAAACTTCAAGCCCACTGTATCCATTACCTCGCTGAGTAAGGTTTTGTTTGTAACGGCACAGCGCATGTTTTTTCCAGTATTGATGTAGATGTTGTCGTTATCATCTTCACTCACCATGGCCAAATCCCACGCAGTTTTAGCAACAACCTTTACCACCTTACCTGTACTCAAACTAAAATAGTGTTGGTCGGCGTACGATTTCGACATGGAGATTACCTGCGTTTCAACGTCACCTCTGGGGTACGGTGTTACCGCCTCTTCCTTTCGGAAGCAACCGCTTAAACCGATGGTAATCAACACCACCCACGCAATTCGCCTCATTATTGATGTTGCATAAATCCTATTTAACACGGTACGACATTTTGACAAAATACGATCTGCCCATTCCAACCGCCATGTAATTGGCATCCGATCCATGTGCGCCACTCTGAGAAAGCACATTATCGATGTTGGTTACGTTGAAAACATTCTTCGAACCCAAATTTACTTTCAATCGCTCTTTAAAAAAGCTTCTGCTCACCTGCGCATCTGCCAGGCTATAGGCCCCAGTAAGTCGTTCAACAACGGCTGCATTTTCTGCATCGATGGTATAAAAGTTTTGCTTTCCGTTGTATTTAATAAAGACGCTCAAACTGGTTTTGCCCAAAGCATACTGAATGTTCGAATTGAATTCTGAGTAGAAATTAAAGCTTTCGGATGCCGTCACCAAATTGCTGCGCAAACCGGTTACAGCAACTCCAATACCGGCTCTTACCTTGTTTGAAACAAGGTTTATACGAAAGTTTCCGCCCGTTGTTTCAAACGCACTAATGTTAACATAGGTGTATTTGTTTGGAGCATAAGAAGCCAAGGTGATTTTGTTTTGGATGTTGTTATAAAATCCAGACAATGAGGGCTTTATCAACACTTTTTTATACAACCGAGAACCGTCAATAGAAAACAAATAATTGTGCGACTGCTCTGCTCGTAAGTTTTGATTTCCGAGCACAAAGTGGTTTATGTCAACAAATTCGATGTACAACTCTTTTATTTCCGGTGCCCGAAAACCTCGGCTGTAACTTGCTCGATAGGTGTATTTCCCGCGGTGCAATTTGGCTGAAATCATTGGAACTGGAGGTGCATCGTATCCCGAATTCTTGGCAAATCGAATGCCCGGTTTTAAGGTAAGCTGACTGGATACCTTGTACTCTGCAGTGGTAAATACTGCAAGATCCATCAAGTCTTGTTTTCCATCCTCAATGCGAACTCCTCTTCCAACTTCGTAAATAAAATCGTAGCCAAATTGGTAGTTGAGTCGTTTGTTTTTTGGAAAAACAGAATAGGTTGATCGAGACAAGATGGCATCAAAGCCTGTTGTATCTGAACCACCGTCGGAGCTTACTGTTTCCGAACCCAGGCTCACCAAATCTCGAAAATATTTATTTCGTTCTCGGCTGTAGGTATTAAAGGCAACAAAGCCGTTCAATACTCTTCCTTCTGCTATTCGAAAGGTTGCATCTACTTTTTGATCTCTTCGATGAGTGATAAACCACTCATCAAAGGCGGTTTGATAATACGGCGAAAGCGGTTTACCCGCATTGAGCAATCGCTCATTAAAAGCCTCCGATTTCACCAGGATGTCCCATTTCCCAAAGGTTCGAGCCAACTGAATTCTTCCAAAAACTTGTTCTTTTGGCTTCCACAAATCCCATCGTCCACTACCACCAGGCGTATAACCATCAAAGAAGTTTCTTCCAACATTTGCCCGAATGTTCCACTTTTTAAAGTTTTTCCCTCCAGCCAACGAAAAATTAGTTTGGCCAACCGTTTCGGCATACGAATCAAAGTTGAGTTCTCCCTTTGGGGAACTCGATTTTTTGGTGATTATATTAATAACGCCCGCCAAGGCATTGCTGCCGTAATTGGTCGAAACTGGACCTTCAATTATCTCAATTCGCTGTACATCATTTAAGTTAATTTGCGAAAGATCGATGTTGCCATCCAACCTACCTATAACTGGCACGCCATCAATTAAGACTTTAACATTTTGGCCCGAGATGCCCATCAAACTCAATGCACTGCCTGTGGAGTTGTCGTTTCGTATCTGAACATTTAGTTGCTGGATGAGGGCATCGCGCACGTTAAAGACAGAACGCGCATCAAAATCGCGTTGATCTATTACGGTTATCCGCTCCACTGCTTTCTGGGCCGTTCTCTTATCGTACTGAACCGTAACAACCGCATCGTCTAAAACGTGTTCTTTTTCTTTAAGAAAGATGTTCACCTCTTTGCCAGTGGCCATAATCATGGAATCCTGATAATCTGCATATCCCAACGACGAAACTTTAATCCAAAACATTCGATTAACTATTTCAAGTTTGACTTGACCTTGTGCATTTGTGTACGATTCGGATAAGAGATCGAAGGTCACATCCGATTCTACGCGAATTTCAACATAGGCATATTGAATGGGCAAGTTGTCAGATTGTGATAAGACCGTAAATGTGGCACTCGACTGGCTGTAAGCACTGTTTCTAGCTCCCACCAACATAACAACCACAAGTATGGCATTGATGCAATGTTGATCTAAAAAGGATTTCCAGGCGTTAAACACGAAGCTTACGTAATTATAGGGTGGTTATTATTGAACGATTACTCGTTGAACGATTACGCCTTTTGCTGTCGTTACTTCAACAAAGTAAACACCAGATGTAAATCCAGCCACAGCTATTTGATTCTCAACTCCTTGATATACTTCCAATCCAGCAGCATTAAATATTCGAACCGAAGAAATTGCCTCCGTTGAAATGTCGATGTTTAAAACATCCGCGCTTGGGTTTGGATATATGCGAAGCTCGATCAGCTCATTTGCTTGAATCGAAACCGATTGATTAATAGCCTCCATATTCATGTGGAAATTACCCTTACTTCCACCTTCATAATTGGTAAAGTATAGCTTGTAAACATTCCCACTTGGCAATCTTAAAAAGTATACTTGATCTTGGGCAAAAACGTATTTGGTACCATCAAACATTTTCCAGTCGCCACCAATTTCCGACATGTCGGTGTTCCAAGATAAGCCGTTGGTGTCATTGTCTGTTACCGAAACATTGTTTCGCTGTGCAACCTCAACCCCTTTATTAATAAGCACTCCGCTCACGGGATAGTTCTGGAACTGTCCTCCTCCAACCGGAATGGGTTGGATGAACTTGGTAAACATAATATCCCAGCTGGCCTTATCGGGCTCTTGGTCAACAATGGCATTTGTACTCATAGAGAAATGAACGAAGTTCAAATTTGGGTAGCTGCGCACGGCAATGGCTTGAGCTTGCTCATTGGTTCCATCCACATTAGAATAAACAATGTTAAAGGTACCCATGTTCAAATTTTTGATATACAGCTTCTTAAAACCACCATCTGCTGTTTTCAACAAGAAGATGCTGTCACCTGTTATCACATGAGTGCTTTGATTGTACATCCCCCAACCTAGGTCGATGTCTTTCGATCGATTTTGATTTAATGCTCCATCCGACCAAGAAGTCAACGAATTGATTTGCGTTCTCCAAGTTTGGTACCCAGTGGTATCGAAACTTGCCCATTCACTCACCATGTAAGGAGATGCAAAAACTTCCATACCTTTTTGACCGTTAACAAGTACCGATCCAGTAAAACCTGCCACCTCAAAGGCCAAGTCCCAATTGGATCCGCTGATCGTTTTAACTTCTTTGTTTAACACGTCGAAATATACATTGTCTACTCCACCATTGGTGGTAACTACGTGCTGCGATTCTTGTGCTTGCGCATAACCAAACGAAAGGGTTAAGATGGCAAGAACTATGCTTTGTACTTTTTTCATTTTTAAATTATTTGTTTTTTGAATGGGGCAAATTTGAGGCCTCATAGATGATATAAATATCAGCTCGTGGAAAAAAAGTATCGCATAAAGTAAAAATGCAATGATATTTGTCAGCTCTTAACATGACCATGTTTAGTGGGAATATTAAGACACATACTCCATTATGTAAAATTAAATGTCGCTTAACGTAAAATGATCACACTTTTAAAATCCGCTCAAAGAGAATTATACATTTTCCCAGCCGTTGCTGAGCCGCTAAATCATCTGGTAGAGCTTTCATCGAGCTTGGTGCATTTCTTCTTTTGTACCAAAGGCATTGTAAATTTTCAATTCTCTGCCCATTATCAAAAAGAACTCACGCAAGGCAATTATTTTACCATTTACGATCAGGAGCGAAGCTTGAAGGCCGACTTGCACAGTACCGATTGTGCTTTGGTGTATGTGGCCATTCCGCCAAAAACCATACATGAGCTTTTCATCGACGACACAAAAAACTTGGTTCACTTTAATTTTAGTGGTTTTGGCGTTCGAGAATATGCGGTTAAACCCATCAACATCGAATCGGATGCCTTGTTGGATAACATCTACCTTCAAACAACCCCAACATCTTTAAAATCAGTTTATTACAATGCCAAAATAACTGAACTCATGGGATATTTGTTTGACGTTCCAAACGAAAGCTTATATGAAGCATGCCCGTTTTTAAAAGAACAAGACAATGTAGAAAAGATTAAAAATGCTCGAAACATTATGATCGAACATCTCGACAATCCACCCACCTTAAAGGACTTGGCAAAAAAAATAGGCATGAACGAATACAATCTTAAAATTGGCTTTAAGAACGTTTATGGACTACCGGTATTTAAATATGTTCAGGAATACAAACTCAACTTGGCCAAAAGACATTTGCGTGAAGGAAGTTTGCAAGTGGCTGAAATAGCGGACAAGATTGGCTATAAATCCAGCAGCCACTTTATAGATGCTTTTAAAAAGAAGTTTGGAATAACGCCTAAAAAATTTATGCAAGAGGTTGGATAGAATGGTGTTAGCGCAATAAATGCACCACACCTTTCAGGTTCACCTTTTCTCCACGCATTAATTGATACCGACACGTGTACATATACACGCCGGCGGGAGACTGTTTATTACCATAAAAACCATTCCACCGCGCTTGTGGATCATTGGTTTGAAATATCATTTGGCCCCAACGATTGTAAACAACAAACTCATATTCAATTAACAAACATGAATGAACCGGACCAAACCTGTTGTTTGCTCCCCAATCATCGGGCGTAAAGGCATTGGGAACATGGAGATTGCAAAAGCAAGCTTGCCAAATCAATTGAACTGAATCCCGAATGGCACCACATCCATTCTTTGCCTCCACCCAATAAAAGCCTGGTTCATACGCCACAAAATTGGGTGAGGTAGTACCGTTAAACCAGGTTAATTGGGTGGAATCCGAACTCGATTGTGCCAGAAAATGCATAGAATCTCCATCGCATACAATGGCATTTTCACTAAGCTGCAAGCGGGGTAAGTCTCTATGGGTAATGTAAATTGAATCACGAGCGTAGCACGGTTTTTTGGAAACAACAACGAAGTAAAGTCCCTCATTGCTTGCCGTAATTTTGTCAGATACTTCGCCTGACCTCCATAAATACGTAGCTCCAGAAACGAAGGCTTTCAATTGGATCATCTTGCTTGCACACACACTTACATCCGGACCAAGGTTAACTGAAATGCTTTTTTTAACATCCACTTGAATTGTATCGGATCGTTTGCATCCATCCAGATCTATAACCAGAATTACTTGGGTGGTATTCTTAACAACAATGCTATTGGTAGTTTCTCCGTTTTGCCACAAATGCGTTCCCATTGGATAGTTGACTGTAAATTTGATAGAATCACCTTCGCACAAAGCCGTGTCTTTTCCGAGATAGAAGCTGGGAATTGGTTTTGTTGCGGCAACCATGGTATCAGAAGCTTTACAACTGGATACTGAAACCTCTACGGTATATATACCCGGGCTATTTACATCGAAATAAGAATTAACTGAGCCATCTTGCCACAAATAGGTGGCACTGTCTTTTTGTACATTTAATCTCAGAAAATCCCCTTCGCACAAGGTGGTATCTGGGCCGAGATCGGGTTTAAAGGGCTCAATAACAAAGTCATCGATGTAAACATACTGTTGGCAACCAACCACCTTCGTTAGACATACCACGATGTATGTCACATTCGACGTAGGAATAAAACAGCCCACTTCTTGTTTCCAAACGGTATCGGATATTGCTCTAGAAGACCACAAGAGTTTAGCATTAGGCAAGTTGGAAGGATGATCGTTGTAAACCCCCAGCTTGGGCTGCTTGGCAAATCCATAAACTTCTATACCCCCACATATATCAGCATAGCCTGTACCAGTGGTATTTGTAGCCTTTTTGGCAAAAAGTCGAATTAGATATTGTTGATCAACGCCAATTGCCCCGGGTGCCATGGTTTGCCCGATGGCCTCGCAAGCCCCAATTGCATTTCCATATAAGGCAAAACCTGCATACCCATTTCCAGCATGCGCACCACCGTTATGTGAGGTCCAACCCGCATAGGTTGTGTTCATATAGTCTGCACTTGCCACCACTTCATCCCACCATTTGGTTCTTCCAATTTGCCCCTCATTGGTTGGAGCGGATTGATATTGTTCAAAACCACCATTTTTAACCACATTCTGGCTAAATACCTGAATGCTAAGTGCTTGAGCAGTTATTAGGACAAAAAGGTATGGAAGTTTTGATTTCATGTTAGGTCAAAATGCAACCCATTCAAAAATAGCCAAAAAAGATATGCAAAGACCGAAGAATCTGACATGAAACAAAAGGTTCGTTTCGAACTACACAAACTATGAACCTGAGTTCTATACAAATCTGGATTTGAAAAGATTAATCGAACTCAGGTTATGAAGTTCTTACATTTGACGTATGCTGAAGTGATAGCGCGGCTGGAAGAACTTGCCAACCCAGAGAAAATTGAATTTAAGCGAAAAAAGTTTGGAGTACTTGCCAACAACTCTTTGGGTGTAATGCACTCAGATATAAAACCAATAGCTCAGGCCATTGGCAGGAATGACGCAATGGCGCTTGAGCTTTTTGACGGGGAAATTTATGAAGGCCGATTGCTGTGCAGCAAGATTTTCCAACCCAAGAATGTTACCAGCCAGCTTGCCGAAAAGTGGGTTAAGACCTTCGAAAACTGGGAGATTTGTGATTCGTTCTGCATGGGCTTGATTGCAAAATCGCCTTTGGCCGTTGCAAAAATTAAAGAGTGGGTACAACGCGAAGCTGAGTTTGAGCGCAGAGCTGGTTTTGCTGTTATGGCGGCCTATTGCATGGGGGATAAGAAAGCGGATAACTCGATATATGAATCGTTCCTTCCCATCATTGAAACCTCTGCTCAAGATGACCGGGTGTACGGTAAAAAGGCTGTACATTGGGCGCTTCGAAGCGTTGGGAAACAAAACATTGCTTTGAAAGAAGCCGCCATCGCTTGCTCAAAACGATTGTTAGAATTTCAGTCTGAAAGTAAATCAGCGGTTTGGATTGGCAAAGATGCTCTCAGGGAACTTGGAGGTGAAAAGCCGAATGTTTTGGATTACCCACGACATATTTATCGATTGAGTTAACTAAAGCAGTTTCAATTTTAGTGAATCAATAAATGAAGGTATAATTTCACCAACCATTTTCTATTTTTGCGCCACCATGAATAAGAAAAAAAATCATGAGCATTAAAACCTCTCCAACCATTGGGTTAGTGCTTTCTGGTGGTGGATTGAAAGGAGCCGCACATGTTGGTGTTTTGGAGGCCATGCAAGAATTTGGGTTGGAAGCAACCTACATTTCTGGGGCCAGCGCAGGTGCCATTGCAGGCGCATTTTACGCTGCAGGTCACAGTCCAGACAATTTGCTCAAATTTTTTAAGGATTTTTCTCTTTTTCACTTTTCTCGATTAACCCGGCGAAAAGCAGGTTTTTTGGACTCTGAAAAGTTCTATAAGGATTTGGAAAAGTACTTTCCAACCGACTCGTTTGAAGTTCTTAATAAGGAATTATACATTACGGCAACTAATTTGGTGGAAGGCACTTCGAAGGTTTTCACCAGTGGAGAACTCATACGGCCGATCTTGGCATCGGCCGCCTTTCCTGGCATCTTTTCTCCGGTTATTATTGGCAATGAAATCTATGCCGATGGGGGAATATTAAACAACTTTCCGTTGGAACCGGTTCGTGGTAAATGCGACTTAATTATTGGGGTGGATGTTAGTCCGCTGAAAAAACCGAACATCCAAGATTTCAAGTATGCGCATCGAGTTATGCAACGAGCCTATCAGCTCAGAGCACGAGCACATGCAAATTCAAAACTAAGTGAGTGCGACATTCTAATCCAACCCCACGATTTAGTAAAGTATGGATTGTTTGAAAGCAGCAGCTTAGATGAGATTCGAAAGATTGGGTACATAGAAGCCAAAGAACAAATTTCCAAGTATTTAAAAAAACAACAATGAGTGCAGAAATCAATTACTACGAGCGATCGCGAAGAATCTTTCACATCTATGTGTTTTGCTTTTCCTTTACCATAATTGCAGGCTACGTAACAAAGAATCTACTCGGATTGGATGGCAATTTTTTGGACATACTTATCTTATTTCCAAGCATTTACGGCTTAATTACAGCGCCTACCGGAGCATACAGCGCTTGGAAAAGCATGCAATTAAAACACGGTCCAGCCAACAAACGATTGATTTACACAAGCCTTCATTTTTTGGTGCTCTCTTTTGTGTTGATCTACATTGTTTGGATGTTGATGTCGAAAAAAATAGGGTCCTAACTCCCTTACCATCCACCAATTTAGCGAATCATAATCAATTTCTGATTCGGAAAATCCGAATTTTAAAAGATTAATCGAACTCAGGTTAAAAAGTGTTGTTAAAACGAATTGTTTCATTAGCGAAACCAATGAATTGACTTATATTGGTTAAACACTCAGCTAAAACAAATAGCGCACCAATACCTTTCCAATGTGTATGCGTGGGGTTTCGGCGGCGCTTCTGCCTTCGTACGAAAATTGCAATTGAATGTTGTTTGCAAAGCGCTGATCAATGTTGGCACTCCACTTCGTATTTCTACCATCGCGCAAACCCGATAACAACTCGTATGCCACGGGCGATACATCATTGCCGACGTAGTTAATGTTTACAATTCCAAAACTGGTTCGGATTGATCCTCGATTTAAAAAATTCATTCGGTACTCGGCAGTAAAGTCGTGATTGAAGGTGCGCTCTCCACCAAAAGCGTTGGCATTTACGGCTTGAAAATAATTGTATAAAACCTCTATGCGCATCTTTGATCGAAAAATAAATCCCAACTTGGGCTCAATGCTTTGAAACTCGTAATTGTACGATCGGTCGGACGCAAAGGCCGAGGAATAGGTTTTTCTTCCTTGGGTTCCGGTAATGTTTAACTCCAGGTTTTTTTGGATGTTATAGCGTGCTTTCAATTTGTTTTCTGCCGTGGTTCGAGCATCCACACCGTTTAAAAGCAAAACCTTGTTTTCGGTTGTACTCCACTGATAATCCATCCCAAAAATTGGAGACGCTTGATTAAAGGAAAACACGGATCGTAAGCTGGCATTGCTGCTCAAAAGCGCAGAATCTTGAACATTTTGTGGCAATGGATTCAAGAATACCGAACC
>JBLHHI010000013.1:0-38632 GCA_047614125.1 Bacteroidia bacterium
ACCCTATTAGCTTCGTTGAAATCAGTCGGTTTATAAACATAAACCTTCCTGTTTTCGCCTTACTACTTGGGTTCTATACAAATCTGAATTTGAAAAGATTAATCGAACTCAGGTTAAAAGGTTAATGAAGGATGCATTCCTGAATAAGCCAATTCAACATTCAACATTTAAAATTCAAAATTTAATGTTGCGCGGTTCTTCTTTTTCTTGACAAAGCCCGTTTAGCACAAATATTTAAGACCAAAAAACTGTTCTAATCGCACCTTTCAAATTGAAGTAAATAGCATTTTGCTTGCATATTAAAATCTATATTCCATCTTTGCTTGATCACGTTATTTTAACTAGATCACACTGCGCGACGGCAAAAGTGAAAAAAAGACTGCTACTTGATGAAGTCTAAAGCTATAAAGCTCACTCTAAAATCTCGAGATTACTGCAGTTTTAACTTGAAATCAACGAGTGTTCACATCTGTGTGCTTTTGCCATACAAGTGTGTGCGATATGAATTCGATTGAAGGTAAAACGGTACCTCTAATTGTTTTTAAAATAAGGTTGTATTAAAAATTGAGTTCTGCTAATAATGTCTGAAAAATCCCCATGTTTAGTGCAATACCTTCTCTTTTTTAGTTTCCAACTAAATGAAAAATACAAACATTTTTGGCTTATAAAATTTATAATAAATTGCCATTCCTTTGATTACTAGTCATTCAGTACTAAATTCGTCAGGCTAAAAAAAAATAGCACTTCTACATAGCACTTAAATAAGATGAAACAGCAACAACGAAGATCCGACTGCCCAATGAGTTGTTGGCTCGAAATATTTGGCGACAAATGGACGCTGATTATTCTTCGAGACATGATGGTATTCGGAAAAAGAAATTACAAGGATTTTATTAATTCAAACGAAAAAATTGCCACTAATATATTGGCAAGTCGACTTAGGTTGCTGGTTGAAAACGGAATTATCACCAAGACAAAAGACACCAAGAACAGGTTAATTATCAACTACGAACCAACCCAAAAAGCGTACGACCTAAAACCCATATTTTCAGAGGTAATGAATTGGAGTAACGTTCACGTTAAAGAAACGCTTTCTTTTCCTGAGTTGCTTGAGTAGATTTTCAACTTCAACCAGGCTACGCTAGCTACAGCCTTCGGCGCACAAGTTCGGCTGGCGTGGCTTCAACTTCAACTTCTTTTGCACTCCCCCGAGCTTAAGCACGGGGTTATACATACGATTGCCGTAAAGCCTCTACCATTGCCAAGAGCTCTGTTGCTCAATTCCAATGATACTCTTTTCAACTTCAACTTCAACTTCAAATACGCATTTACCTTCTACATCGTTAACACATTAATTCTTAAAGGGAATGGATGTTGCAAACGAGGGTACAACATGTGGTTAGTTTAATTGCGATATTGGTCTGTGTGTCATTCTCAACAGATGCAAATCGATATTACAGCAAGCTGGATCGCTTGTATGTTCAAAACCGATCGAAATGTATTGATAAAAGTACCAAGCTCGTTCATAAAAAAACCGAACATCCCGCGCCCTATTTCTTCTTAGCCTTATATAATCAAGAATTGGCTGACCAAAATACCGACCTGAACAAAACCGCTCGATACCTTGCCCGTTCGGCTGGATATTTGGCCAAGCTTTCTAAGCATGTCCCTCCCAGTACAATGCTGCTGTTGCGAATCGACACCTTGAAATCAAGATTGATTGAAAGCATAACTCACTGCATACCAAAATGTTACATGTCGGATTTAGAAAGCAGAGCCGATCTGTTAAACCGAAGATTAAGGCAGCTGGGAGCTTCCCCAATTGAAAAACTTGACCAACCAATTGATGCCAGCTATGAAAATACAAGCTGGCCACGAGATGCCGAAGTAAATGCCACGGAAGTATCCAATCAACGTTACTTCGGGCTTCCTAAAGGCAATGAGCGCTGCTCGTCTTTTAGTGTGGAAGCCGAAAAAGAAATGTTCGCATTAATTAATATGGCTAGAATAGAAAAAGGGCTCATGCCGTACATCCTCAAACACGGACTCATTTATGCCGCCCGATACCATGCCTACGATATGGCGTCGCAGAATTATTTTAATCATACCTCCTACGATCGAAAACGCGGCGAGCTTGTTGAGGCTGGGGGCACTTTTGAGCGGATTCATAAGTTTTACAACGAATCTTTTGTTAACGGTGAAAACATTGCGGCCGGAAACGAGGATGCTCCAAGTACGTATCATCAATGGTATACGAGCAATGGGCACCACGACATTATGTTTAACCCAGGCAGTCGATGCATTGGAATTGCAGTGTACTTCGTGCAAAACAGCAGCTACAAGTACTATTGGGTAATGTGTACGGCAACTTGATGCTGAACAGCTTAGCTGTTTGAGTGCAAACCAATACAGTTTCCTTCTGTATTGAGTATTTGAGCGTAAAAGCCAAATTCGCCTATATCGGTTTTAGGAAAAATCACTTCCCCTCCTGCAGCTTCAACTCTACTGGCCTCAGTTGCCACATCTTCACATGAAAAATATACAATGGTTCCATCGGCACTGGGATTGCTTTCCTTACCATTAACAAGGCAACCCGCAGAACCCCGTTCGTTGAGCGTTCCAAACATATACATCTTGCTATCGGGCATATCGATGAACTAAATTTTTAACGTAAAAACCGAGGCATAAAAGTCTTTTGCGCGCTCTAAGTCTGTTGTAGCTATTTCGAGCCCGTTAACTGGATTGTTCATATTCGTTAATTTATGTCTTCACACTTAATTCCAATTTGATAGTCTGTTACATTTTGTGTCAAGAAATCCAACGTATGAGACATCCATTCTCCATCTAATTCAAGTACTTCAAGTTTAATTTGCTGGTTATTTATATCAAAAAAAGTTATCCTTTTTCTACCAATTTTAATAGATTTTATATCCTTCAAAACTATTTCTTCTGTTTCGTTCCAAATCAGCATTGAATTTTGAATCTTCAAAATGCCGCTTGGCAATTCCAATATCCCATTGGCAACCAAAAGTCCTCCAATAATCAACCCAGCTATTGGCACAAGGTTGAGTTCATTCCGTACAATTATCCAAATGACTAAGCCAACAAATAATAAACTTCCAATCGTGATTAATGATGATTTCAAAAAAATGTCATTTTGCATTGGAAGTCTGAATTCACTTGGATTAATGTTCCTTTGGAAACTGTATTTTCGATAAAGTCGGAATGACATCAATAGAATTGCGGTTCCCCAACCAATTAAAGGATTAATGTTCTCAAAAAACCTGAACAGTCCAACGAGAATAAAAAGAGCCACCAAATATTTAATTCCTACATAATCCTTATCTGTCATCGGCTTACAATAAAGTCGCAGAAATATAATTCAAACTTGAGCGCAGAACAAATATAAGCCATCACTTCAGCTTCATTACTCCACATTTAGCTTAAAAATAGAGTTATTTGCAACCTTGGGTGCCGAAAAGATAAACACGGGCTTTATTCGAAGCGATTTCTTAAAGAATGTTGGAATTATTTTTAGTTCCACCTTTGTGGCCCAAATCATCGCATTTTTCGCCCAGCCTATGCTAACGCGTTGGTATCCCAACCCCGAAGTACACGGAGCACTTACCAACTTTATGGCCATGGTTTCGATTGCAACCGTGGTTGCTGCATTGCAATTTGATCAAGCCATCATTATTGAAAACGATCGAAGTAAAGCACGGTCGCTGGTTAAGTTGGCAAGTCTTATAACGCTTGTATTCAGTGCATTGAGCATGGTTATAGTAGTAGTTTTCTACAATACAATCTGTCAGAAATTTTTACTTACCGATTCCGCACCTTGGTTGTATTGGGTGCCGCCAACGATCTTTGCTATTGCGCTTATGGAAATATTGCTGGTTTGGTGGAATCGGGAACGCAAGTACCAAAAAATGGCCTCCAACCGAATTTTGGGCATGTCGGTGGGAACCGGTTACAAATTACTTCATCCCAATTTTTCCGCTTCATTTTTCTCGTTCAACGGACTCATTGCCGGCCAAGTGCTCGGGAGCTTTGTACAAGCGGTGCTCCTATTGCCAAAAAATTTGTCGCAACATCTGCATTTTCAACTTTCCGAACTAAAAATTCTGGCTAAACAATATCGTTCGTTCGCCACCTTAGCCACTCCTTCTGCTCTCATCAATATGTTGGGAAGCTATCTGCCCGTTTTCTTAATAACCTTGTTGTTCTCTCAGGCGGATACTGGATTTTTTGGAAACGCTAATAAACTCACTTTCATACCTTTATCGGCAATAAGCTATGCATTGGGTTCGGTGTATTTTGAACGTTTATCACGTTTGCGAAATGAGGACGAACAGCGGAAAAAACTTTCAAAATCGTCTTTAAATTTCATGTATGCAATTGCCCTGCTACCTGTGGTAATCTTAACCGTTTGGGGCGACTCCTTGGTTCCGTGGTACTTGGGCCAAGGTTGGGAAGAAGCGGGTAAAATGGTACAAATCTTAGTTGGATTTTACTTCATCATCTACCTTTCCAGTCCGTTTTCTGCCGCATTCGAAGTATACAGTGAACTTAAAGCACAGCTTGTGTTTACCAGCATTTTTACGATCGGCATTTTTACTGCTTTTGTTGGAAGCTATGCCTACGAACATTCGCTCCTTCAAAGCTTGCTTTGGATGGCTGTAATAGGTTCAATGGTGCGATTGGTGATGTTGTTGTATTGCTTTCGCTTGCTCAAAACCAATATATTGCGGAACATTGTACTTGGCTTGCTGGTTTGGGTAAGTTTAACGCTGATTGGGTTTTGGATAAAAAACGGCAACCTCTTGTAAATAATTCATTGAAACGCTGGATAGACATACACCTTTGCAAACCCCTAGTAACTTGGTTATGGAAGGAGTTCGAACCCTTAACGGAGAAAGATCTGCAATACTGGTACATTTTAAAGCGCTATTTCATTACACAAAAGATTTTTCGAATAAATGGCCCAGTTCCATGGCCGGTAGATTTTCGATCGCAGGTAGTTGATTGGCAGAGTATTTCGAAAGACAAAAAGTCGTATCCTGGCGGAAGCATGGGCAATTACATTAATGCAAAAGGTGGACTCAGTTTGGGCACAAATGTGCTCATTGGTCCAAATACCGTTATATCCACCACCAATCACAGCATTTCTAACCCGTTAAATGATGGAGAAAAGGCCGGAGTTGTTATCGGAAACAATGTTTGGATAGCCTCCAATTGCACGATCGTTGCGGGCGCTAACATTGGCAATAATGTTACCATTGGCGCGGGTTGCTACATCAACAACTACATTCCAGATAACACGCTTGTGAAGCAGGATAAAAACAACATTATTTTGATTCCAAAAAAATAGCGGAAATAAAACGTGGAATAAATTAAAATGTCTTTCCCTTTTTAAAAATTGTCCTACTTTTGCAGTCCTTAAAAAAATTGCAATGGCAAATCATAAAAGCGCTTTAAAAAGAATCAGAAGCAACGACGCTAAAGCGGTACGTAACAAGTACCAGCATAAGACCACCCGAACTTGGATTAAAAAAGTTCGCACCACCGAAAGCAAAACGGAAGGTGAGGTTCTATTAAAAGAAACCTTTTCGATGATGGACAAGTTGGCTAAAAACAACGTAATCCACAAAAACAAGGTTGCAAACTTAAAAAGCAGCTTAACAAAGCACGTAAACGCACTTTCAGCGTAAGTAGCTGAAAGAGAGACTTATACATTTAGGCCTTTGGATAATCCAAAGGCCTTTTTTATTTTTACAATATGCCAAGCTATATTTCCATCAAAAATAGATCGGAAGATGAACGCCCACGTGAGAAATTAATGGCACATGGGCCAAAAACACTTTCCAACGCCGAACTCCTCGGCATTTTAATTAATACGGGAACTCGCCAAAAATCTGCAGTAGATTTAGCTCGCGAACTGCTCAATCATTCCAACAACAACTTAAACCAATTGGCCCGTTTATCGGCTAAGGAACTCTGCAAAATTGATGGCATTGGGCCTGCTAAGGCCATTACCATAATGAGCGCCATTGAATTGGGCGGAAGAAGAAATGCCGAATCGGTTCAAAAAGGTCAACAAATTACCACCAGCAAAGATGCCTATGGGTTGATGGCCCATCAATTGGGCCACAAAAAATATGAAGAGTTTTGGATCATTCTTTTAAATCGAAGCAATCGGCTCATTCGCGATTATTGTGTAAGTGAGGGCAGTGCAACAGGAACGGTGGCCGATCCAAAGAAAATATACAAGGTGGCCATTGATGAAGGCGCTTGTGGTATAATTTTATGTCACAACCACCCAAGCGGCAATCTAACCCCAAGCCAAGCAGATATTAAGCTAACGCAGAAGATTAAAGCTGCTGGAGACATGCTCGACATTGCTGTTTTAGACCACATAATTGTGGCGCATACCGGTTATTATAGCTTTGCCGATGAGGGCAGGATGTAGGTATTATTTAACCTTTAAGGCATCAAACTCCATATTTCGAGTGCCGTTAATATATTCAGATACAAAAGCATCGCTCACGCCTAGTTTTTGAATTTCGCTTCCAAAGGCAACCGCATCCTCTAGCTTGGTAAAATACCCCATTACATAGCGTTTAGCCTCGCCAACAACTTCGGCCTTTATACGCTTAGGTTCACCATTAAACGACTTCAAATCCAATTGCTTGAAATATCCGATTTGCACGGCATAAACCGTTCCATTGGGCACTTCGTTCGAATTTCTATATTTTATCATTAATGCGCTGTATCTGCGCGTAATGGCATTGAGCGAATCACTTAGCGCTCTATTTCTCACATTCGCCTCATCGAGTTGCGCTGTTAGATTGGTGATAATATCATCTCGAGAATCGATTCCCTCTTTGTTTTTGATCTTCATTTTCTTGTAAGAAGCCGGATCTTTTTTATAGGCCTTTATCTCCTTTTTGAGTTTTTTCTTTTCCGTTTTATTGAACGTTTGAGCGTTTACTCCACCCGCAAGAATAACAAGAACAAATACGGAGGCTAGGATTCGAAGAAATTTCATATGCTGATTAATTTTCGTGTCTTTGTGCAAGATTACCACATTGTTTATTAGAAGTTTGGTGTTTGAATACTGGTTTTATACCAGATTTTGCACCTGATTCTAAAATTTCGAACACTTTATCCCTGTGAATTTGTGTTTAGCGTGTTTCCTTCAGCTCGCGGATGTTGCGTTGGTTTCTGGTTTGCTTTTTTTTTGCTTCGGTTTCGCTTTCGGTGTGCTTCCGTGGATATGTATAAACCTGAGTTCGATTCATATTTTGAATTCAGAACGCTTGTGAACAGTGAGTTTCGAGTAAAAATTGCGAAGACAGGGCGGGCCCTTTCGAGTAATTTTTACGATGAAAATCGCTTTTCACAAGTGTAAAGCGGACTGTTGTATATAAAACCCTATTAGCTTCGTTGAAATCAGTCGGTTTATAAACTTAAACCTTCCTGTTTTCGCCTTACTACTTGGGTTCTATACAAATCTGAATTTGAAAAGATTAATCGAACTCAGGTTATAAACATCTTAACTCATTATTTCAACGTAAACTTATACTCAAACTTAAACTTTCTAAGTCCTTCCGGTCATACATACCAACACTCATCTCCCCTATGTTCACATTGCAGAATATCAATGGCCTTATGGAACTTAGGTTACTAAAAATTCGGTTAATTTTGTCGTTAACTTTTGCAGCAAATCAAAATGAATTACCGAATAGAAAAAGACAGCTTAGGCGATGTAAATGTTCCCGCCAACCGATATTGGGGAGCACAAACACAACGTTCGTTCGAAAACTTTAAAATCGGAAGCCAACGAATGCCTATTGAACTAATTCATGCCTTTGCGGTATTAAAGAAATGTGCGGCAGCAACCAATGCAGAATTAGGAGTATTGGATCCCAAAAAAGCCACTCTCATTGCACAAGTTTGTGATGAAATAATTATGGGCGAGCACGACGACGAATTTCCGTTGGTTATTTGGCAAACCGGCAGCGGCACGCAAACCAATATGAACGTAAATGAGGTTATAGCCAACCGAGCACATGTTTTAATGGGTGGGCTGTTAACCGACGAAATAAAAGTTTTACATCCCAACGACGATGTGAATAAATCACAGTCGTCGAACGACACCTTCCCTACTGCAATGAGTATTGCGGTTTACAAACAAATGATCGATTTCGCCATTCCGGGCTTACAAGTTTTAAAAGATACGTTTAAGAAAAAGGCGCGCGATTTTAAAGACATCGTTAAAATTGGTAGAACGCATTTAATGGATGCAACCCCGCTCACTTTAGGGCAAGAATTTTCGGCCTATCACCGTCAGCTTACCTTGAGCATAGAATCGATCGAACGAGCGATGGAAACGGCTTCTGAAATGGCACTGGGTGGAACCGCCGTTGGTACTGGCTTAAACGCGCCAAAAGACTACGCCGAGTTGGTAGCTAAAAAAATAGCAAAAGAAACCGCACTGCCTTTAAAATCAGCGGTTAACAAATTTGAAGCATTGGCTGCTCACGACGCCATGGTTGAGCTGCACGGAGCCTTAAAAAGAGCGGCAGTTAGTTTGATGAAGATTGGCAACGATATCCGATTGTTGAGCTCCGGACCGCGAAGTGGGATAGGTGAAATCAGCATTCCGTCCAACGAGCCTGGGTCATCGATCATGCCAGGAAAGGTTAATCCTACCCAATGTGAAGCTCTTACGATGGTTTGTGCGCAGGTTATGGGCAACGACGTAGCCGTTACGATTGGTGGTAGCAATGGCCATTTCCAGTTAAATGTATACAAACCACTCATTGCCGGAAATCTCTTGCAATCAGCGCGCATTTTAGGACAAGCTTGTTTGAGTTTTAACAACAATTGTGCGGAAGGCATCGAACCCAATTTGGTGGAGATTAAAAACAATCTCAACAACAGTCTGATGTTGGTTACGGCTCTCAACCCACACATTGGATATGATAATGCTGCAAAAATCGCCAAAAAGGCCCACGCCGATGGTTCAACATTAAAAGCGGCAGCCACAGCGCTTGGCTTACTTACAGAAGCCCAATTCGACGAATGGGTGCGACCAGAAAACATGGTTGGAGATATTCATATACATTAGAAAGTTACCATGAAAAAAATAGCATTTACCATCGCAGTTCTCTTGTTTGCTATAGGTTGTAAAGACACCGAGGTATGTGATGAGCGCTTTGCCCTCATTGGCCTGAATGTAATTGGCAAAGAGTTAACCAATAGTTTCACCGTACGCAAAAGCAACGGCGATACGCTAAACAAAACCACTGAAGCACAAGGGCTCTATATTGTGGTTGACGACAACTATAGAGACCAAATCAATGGAAATGAAATCTTTGTTTTTGAAGGATTTATTGACAACTCGAGGGTTGTTTTAGAAGAATTTACGGTGGGCACCGATGATTGCCACGTTATTAAAATTTCGGGAGTTTCTGAAGTGAAATTGTAGAGACTTACGGTCGATTAATTCGAGCCGTGTGCTTTTTCCCGGTACTCGAAATTATTTCGACCAGAAACGAAGTCGGCAATTCAATTCCCGAAAGATCAATCTCCATTGTTTGTGATAGCTGTCCTTCCAATAAAATCCTTCCTCCATCATCCAACACACGAAACTGGATTGCGATAGCTTTATTTAATCCACTTACGTAAAGGTAGTTATTTGTTGGATTTGGATAGAATGCCAATTCCAAATCCTTTTTTATTGGTATCGAAAGGAGCGGTGCTTGTTTGGTTTTCCCATCGAAATCAACTTGCGAAATCTGATAATATAAGATCGACTCTCTTGAAGGTGCGCAATCGAGAAATTGATATTCTTTGGTAACGTTAGAATTACCAGATCCATCTATGCGGTAGATGGTTGAAGGCGGACCGTTCTCTGAAAAACGTTCCACTACAAAATGACTGTTGTTTTGCTCGCTTGCTGTAGTCCAAAATATGCGCCGACATCCGGAAGTCAGCACCTCACCTCCAACTTTTAAATAGGTTACTGGAAGGGCGGTGCCCATTCCGAGAGGAACTGTTTTCTGACTATTATTTACGTATCGATACTCGGCAGGGATGGTGCCGGAACCCAGCGAGTTACTTCCACCCAAGGTTGGCCAAGTGCCAGCATTAACCCAAAAAGATGGTGAAGCTAAAAGATAATATGAGCTAACAAAGGTCGAATTGCTTCCAGTTGGCTTTAAGGTTCCATTTTGGTTGTTATTATATTCGAAATTACCATTGCCAGTTAGGATGTAACTGCCTCTATAATAGGTGATAAAGATGGTAACGGACCCTGTTCCAGTTATCTCGTTTCCCAAAAATATGGAACTATCACCAACGTTTGAACTCATTATTATTCCAAAATTTTCTATGCGATTGCGTAAAAAAACGTTGTTGTTACCATTTTTTCCATGTGAAGCATCAATGCGCAAATTTTGAAAAATATTCCCCTCAATTAAATTCATGTACGGGTAATTACCATGCATCACTACATCGCCTGTGTAATCGGATGGAACAAAACTTTCTGACCAATACGGTTCTCTCGAATAATTATAGGATACAACATTTCCATTGGCACAGGCTTGAAATAAGATGGCATGACGAAGTTTTTGCAGAATGTTGTTGGTAATAACATTATCGCCAGAAGCATATTGAAATGCAATTCCATAGCCCTTACCCCCACCTCCGTACGAATGTGCATTTCTAAAATAACATCCCTGAATCTGATTAAATGCTGATCGAGTGAGCGATACGTGAGAATAATTGCACGAATCGGATTCTACGCCAATGATCCATGAATTGATCACGTTGCTAAAATTAATATTTGCGGTTTGTGCAGAGGTAACGTCATTTCGAACAATGCGCATATCTTCAATTCCCAACGAATCTTGGGGAAGCATTTTACGAACCTTCGGAACTTGGGAAATCGACAGATAAAAACGCAAGGGCTTATTAATGAATAACTTAGAACTGGTTACGCTGTCAATTCGAACAATTTGCCCTAAGTAGTTCGACGACCACGAGTCGTTGATGAAACTTGAATCGCCCACCGAAACTCTCAACCATTCTCCCGCCACATACGAATGCGAACCAATGTTAAGAACGGTATCGCCTACTGCGTGTGACGTGGTTAAATTGGTGGTGCCTAATTCGGATCCGGAGGCAGTAATGGCGTGATTAACCCCACCCAAATTGCAGCGCAATATCGTGTTATCAGAACCGGCCCCACGTAACACTATATTGCTATACAGGGTAATGGTGCGATTTACTAAATACGTGCCACTTGGCAGATAAACAATACCTCCCCCGTTGTTTTTTAATGAGTCGATGGCCTGAATGATGGCCGTGTCATCCACGTGAATACCGTTTCCCAGCGCACCAAGATTGGTCACATCAATTAGAACGGGCTGTGGTTTGGTATAATTCTCATTCCCAGCACCACTCCATTGAGTAAGCCTGTGAGAAGGCACTGTTTGACTATGGCCATTAAAAATACCCATCCACGCACCCAGGATGGTAAACAAAAAGTATCGCATGCGTCAGTTGCAATTTACAAGTTGTTGGCGAATAGTAAGGCAAAGTGATAAAAATAAAAATTTATAAAAAAAAGAGCAGCCCTTTCTTGGCCTGCTCTTTTCAAGTAAACATGTGTTGACTTTTCAACGCCGAAGCGCAAAAAACAGCAATGATGTTTGCAACATTTGGTAATTTGCCCGATACATTCCTTGCACATTTCAATCGAAATGCTGACGCAAGTTGATGCATTGAACAGACTATTTGTAATCGTATTTAATAAATATGTCGAGACGCTTCGCATATTTCAAGACAATTTGACCAAAAAAGGGGCTTTGACATTGTTTTGACGCATTTACCGAGAGATTTCATGAAATATTTATTATATATGCGATATATTAAAGAAAGTAGTCTCATTATTAATTAGGTATGAATTCTCATGTACAAGGCTTGGTTAAACAGTTGGAAGGCAAAATTCCAAAGAAAAGCTCGCTCATAAAAAAACTCATGGCGCTGTTAAACATAAGTCAAGACAGCGTGTACCGCAGATTGCGTGGTGAAAGTGAATTTACTTTTTCCGAGATCGCCCTAATTGCCAAACGGTACAATTTGTCGATCGATTCGATGTTGTTTAAATCTACTGCAGCTACGAGCTTCCGATTTAATACGTTATTTGATGAATCGGATTCGTTATTCAATTACATGGATCAGTTAACGCGGCAGATGGAGCTGTTGAGAAACACAAAGGGACACCTCACCTTTGTTGCCAGCGAGTTGCCCATTTCACAAAGCTTTCAAAATCAAACCCTGCGAGAGTTTAAAATCTTTTACTGGCAAAAGGTTGTCTTAAATCAGGATCGATTACGAGGAACCAAGTTTACCGATGATTTTGGCATTGGTATGAACACCAACCAGTTTGTTGACAGTTTGATGAACTCGTATGCAAATATTCAAAAAACAGAAATATGGACGGAAGAGACCCTAGATGACACCTTACGTCAACTCACCTATTGCGCTGATAGCGGCCTAATGGATGAAACCATGTTAAAAAAAGTATGCCAATCCATCGTTGACATGTTGAATCGATTAGAAGGAGAATTGGAGATGCCATCGGAAGTAGTTGGGGGCAGCATGCTTCGGTTTTTTGTTAGCTCAGTGGAACTCGGCAACAATGTTATTTTAATGAATTTTGGAGATTTGAGAACGGCCTACATAAAGTTCAACACCTTTAATACCGTTTCTACCGAAAGTCCTATTTTTTGCACGGAGATTGAAAAAATGGTTAAATCCACTCTTACAAAATGCGTTGAAATTTCGGGCAAATCTGATATTCACCGGCACAAATACTTCAACTTACTAAGACGGAAGGTGAAAACTATGTGCGACCAGTATACCCGTTGAAGTTGGCTACACCTTTAACCTGCGAACCAGGGTAAAGTGCGAAGGGTAAATCTCACCCTCCTTGGCACTGGTTTTTCGAATTCCAACCAGCACCTTGTAGGTACCAGAGGCCGGAACATCAAAATTTAGATCCATCGTGCCCGCATTGTTATCAAGAATACTATTTTGTATGGGTTTATCCTGCATATCAAAAATTGATATGGTGGCGAAAACGCCGTTTTGGTTGTGCGCTAAATTAAAAACATAGTCGTAACCCGACTCCGCCGGAAACTCAAAGCTGTAAAAACTTCCACTTACTAAATCGAGTTGTTGGCTCCGCACAAAACGCCATTGCACATTGGGGTTTATTTCCTTTACCTGAGCTTGTGCATCAAAGGAGGCACAAATGATCAAAAAAATGGGAACTAGAATCCGTACTATTTTCTTTTGCATGTCAATCGTTTTGTTGTCTACGTAATATTGGGCTTCTTTATTTTGCCCAAGGTACGCAACTCATCAAATAATTTAATTTGACTTACAAAAGAATGACAAATTTGAAAATAATCATACTTCTGAACAGCTGTTTCTTCAGTTTTGCTCCCTACAACTGTACGCAATGTTTCTCTTATTTTCATTTGGTGAATTTACATTAATCTGACATTTATAAAAAGTCATTTTTTTCTGAATTATTAACGGACCTTGAATTGTCAATAAATCGCCCGAAGTGAATTTAAGGGTAAGACCACGGCTATACCTCTCCTCTGAAATAGGCTGGTAATATTAGGCACTCGTAACAGAAAGGTAAGAATGCCGAAAGGTGCAAAAAGTTTCACAGTGATCAAATCCGATGTAATTGTACAATCAAATGCCGTGCGCTTACTTTTCTCATTTGACTGGATCAATGCATAAAACACTGATCATCAAAACGATTGATTAAAATATTTTGAGTATGCGCTCTAATCTGCTGACTAAACCGTTTGGTAAATGCATCACCGGTTGCAGGATTTGTCCGCAATAGTGGAAAAACCCTTCAACTTAATTAGTTGCTATCTTGTTGAATGAGTGCAGTAATTTGATTGTAAAGTGCTAGAAGTTCGGGGTTGTTTTGGAGCAAGCCGCGATGAAGCTGCATAGTTCGCTCATCGTGGCGTTTTGCAGGTCCCGTTTGTGACTCAGAAGGAGATAAGTCTTGAATTTTTCGACCCGTTTCCAATATAATGGGTTTGAGTAGGTTAAAATCCAAGTTGTGTTTTTGCAGGTATTGCTCCGAAAGTTGAAACATGACATTGGTGAAATTATTGGCAAAAACGGCTGCAAGGTGATATTTAAGACGCTCTGCCCCACTTACGTTTTGGACGGAATTGCTGATTGAGAAAGCGAGATTAGAAAGTGTGCTGAGCACATTTACTTGATTCGCTTCCAACAAAAACGGACAAGACTTTACATCGCATGCACGGTTTTTTGAAAACGACTGAAGCGGATAAAAACTGCCATATTGCTGCGTTTTTTCAGATAAAAATGAGATTGGTTTGGGCCCACAGGTATGTGCGATAATGCCACTAAAAAAAGGAATGCCCTTCACCACTTCTTCTAATTGATCATCGCCAACGCAAATTAAGCAAAGGTCTGCCTGATGTTCGAGGGTGCTCAAATTTGTGCTAAAGTGAGCACCAAAATGTACGGCCAGCGCTTTTGCATTCGCCTCTGTTTTGCTCAGTATTTGAACCACCTCGTTTCCAGCCTTATCCAACGCCTGAGCGAGGTGCCAAGCCACATTTCCGGAACCAATAAATGCGATTTTCATTCGGGCAAAAGGTACGAATATTATCGCTCTTTTCTACGCCGAGTAATGGCCAAGGCAAAGCCGGCCAACATTACCAAGGTACCTAACCACAGTAAGTTGATGTATGGAAAAACAATGGCCTTCATAATGATGTATCTTCTTGGACGAATGGCGGTGAACAATACATGCTCCAACTCACCATCGTTAATGCGAGGAACATAGTCAAACCGAATACGTGCTCCTTCAATGTAGTTTGGAATGTTAAAGGCACTCAATCCATCCTTCACTCCAAAAACCGGGTTAGAAACATAGGTGGTGTCTTTACCTAAAACACGAATGCTTGCAATTTCCATACGGTATCCAACAAAATCTTTGGCAACGGTATCTCCAAACACTGAAGTAACCTTATCAAAAATGGCTAAATAATTGTTAACCAACAGCGTATCGCCAAATGAAACCACCGTAGTATCCTCATTTTGCCAAACTTCCTCATCCTTTTCAAAATCTGGAACCGAAGAAACGTAGGTGTAAATGTCTTTGGTAAGATAGTGCCTCGTATCTGGATTTGGCATTAAACCCTGATCTGGATTATACTGAGCATTGGGTGCCAAGTTAAAGGTTTCTCCCGTTTTATTATTTGTGTAGTGCACCTTGTAATAGGTAGATGGCGAGATCATGGTATCTCCAATAAATTGAACAGTATAATCATTCATCGCTACGGTTTCTCCCTCATACAAAAGAATGTTCTCTCTTGTTTCTTTTGGATTAAAACCTTCGCCATAGCTCACACGTGTATTAATCGAAATTACTTCTTGATTCGCCGAGCTTACCATAATGCCAATGAGCATTAATCCAAAGCCAATGTGGGCAATTGAACCACCGCTCAAACTCCATTTAAAGCGCAATGCCTTGTAAATAAATAGGGAGTTTCCGATGAGGCTAAAAACGGCGGCATACATCAACAACATCAGCTTTATTTCATGTTTCGATGTAAATCCAAAGGCAAATATTAAGGCCGTACTCACAACCAATGAACTAAGCGCAATGATTAACAATCTGCGTTTCAAATTCTTAGTGCCGGTTTTGCGGTAATTAAAAAACTGTATGAAGCCAGATAACAAGGCAATTATTATCGCCATTGGCAACTGCCATAGGTTGTAGTGTTGGATGGCATCGATGGGGGGCGCCAGTGACCCATTGGCCAACTTCTCAAATACTTCTGCTTTAAAAATATTGTGCAGGGTATTGAAGAAGTTAGGAAACGAGCCTGTAATCTTGTTAAACACCGGCAAGCTGGTTGAACTAATAATCTGGGCTGCGGACAGCAATAAAATGAGTGATCCAACAAACATCCAAAACTCTCGGGAATAAATGCTTTCTTCTTTATCCGACAAGGGTACTGTTTTGGATAAATTTCGGAAGAAAAACAGGATTGAAGCCACTAGGAATAGAATGTTCAGCATGACAAGAAAGCTGCCAAAAAACACATTAACCCCAACCAGCAGCAAGAAGCTTGTTCCAAATACCACGCGTTTACTACTTGTTTTAAAGGATGAAATGACTGGTATGAGCACAAACATGAATAAGAAAACCAGCAGCTGTCTCGACAACCCCAAATCTGTAAACGAGTGCACGGAAGTGTCTCCCAACACACCGCTTCGAGTTAAGAAGGTTGCATAGAGTACCAAAATAAATCCTCCCATCGAGAGGAAGAAGTTGAGCATAATGCTGTGACCCGTTACCTTATGTATTAGCATAACATGCACGGCCGCAATTAAGACAATCCAGGGAACCAACGAAGCATTTTCCACCGGATCCCATGCCCAATACCCCCCAAAGGTTAAACTTTCGTATGCCCAAACTCCACCCATTATAATACCCGTTCCCAAAACCATTACCGAGATTAGGGTCCAAGGAAGGGCTGGTTTTATCCATTCCGTATATTTTCTATTCCACAACCCGCTTACGGCAAAGGCAAAGGGAATGATGGTTGTTGCAAAACCAAAAAACAAGGTTGGCGGATGAATAACCATCCAATAATTTTGAAGAAGTGGATTTAAGCCGGTGCCATTCACAATTACTTTTAGGTAATCTGCTTTGGCAATGTTTCGAACTTCCAACACCGGAATATTCAGAATTTCGGGATTGGCCACGCGCAGCAGCTCAAACGGGTTGGATCCAAAAATATAACCCGAATCGAAGTGAATGCCCAATAACATGGAGGTTAACACTGCTTGAGCCAACAATATGATCGACATTACCGGACTGCGCCAAATGCTCGGTTTAAACATTATAAAACAGCCTATTACGGCATGCCAGAACATCCAAAGCAAGAAACTTCCCTCTTGACCTTCCCAAAAACATGAGATCATATAATACGTTGGCAATTCGAGTGACGAATGCTGCCAAGCATAATTGTATTCGAAATAGTGATTGTAAATAATGTAAAACAAGGCTCCAACGATGGCCAATACGCTGGATAGATGCAACCCAAAGGCCCATTTGCCAACCGTTAAGCTGCCCGAATTTTTTGTATTGTTATGATGCCAAAAACTCAGGGCTCCAACCACCGCGCTAACAAGCGCCAGTATAACGGCCAATCGGCCCAAGTTGCCAGGAAGTAAGTGCTCACCGTTGAATATTATTTCTTTCATTAAATGCTTTGTAATGTTGATAGCAACTGATAATCAAAGTGTTAGTTAGTATTTTTGGCCCACTTGATTTGACGTATCGCCTTGAATGTCGTTGATTTCATTTTCATATTTGCTCGGGCACTTAGTTTGAAAATCGGAAGCTATAAAGGTCGATTCATCTACCATCTTTCCTACCAACATCACTTCCTCAGCACGTTCAAAATCAAAGGGTTTCTGTTTATTGCAAATCACTTTACACACCATTCCATCCGAATCTTTGGCATAGAATTGAAACATTTCCGGATCTTTAACGGCATCGTAGATCACATCCTTTTCTTTGAGCAAGGTTGTTTTTACGTGAAATTCTCGATTGGGGTGTTTAAAGGCCTCGTTAAATGTTTTTGTTGTGCTGGCATCTACAAAGGTGCTCATCACAATGGCAATACCAATGGCTAAGAGAATAATTAAGACAATGTGCTTTGGTTTCATACTTCCTTATTTATCCTTTTCCAGATTTTTAATGCGTTTATCCAACTTAAATAGATAAACAAACAAGCCAGTGAAAATGATTAATAAAACCGCGACAACTACGTAATATTTACCATTTCTAAAGAAAATATCATCCGCTCCTACCATTTGTGCCCGTGCGTTCTGGCTAACAAGTGCCAAAAGAAAAAAGCCTATTAATCGTTTAAGTCGTTCCATAATTTCTTTCTATGTAGTACATCCACTCTTCCTGTTAAGGTGGCTAACCAACATCCAATGAGAATCCATCCCATAACAGCCGGATAAAATATAAGGCGCATATTGCTGTTTAGGTCGTAGGTATTAAAGCCAACAGACCCTCCACTTCCGGGGTGCAGCGATTCTGCCATTTTTGGCAAAATAATAATGAGGGTTATGAATATTGGAAAGGCTATTACATTATAAACCGCTGATATTCTGGATCGTATACTTTCTTCTTCGATCGATGATCGCAAAATAAGATAGGCCACATAGATTAAAATACCAATGGCTGCACCATTTAATTTCGGATCATCGGTCCAGAAAACACCCCACGTATACTTAGCCCAAACCGTGCCGGTTAAAATGCCCATAAATCCAAATAACAAAGCTACCGAAGCAAAGGCATTAGCAAATACGTCGTGACGCCCCTTACCGCTGTTCAAATATTTAATACTAAAGACCACGGATGCAAAAAGCAGCGCAATCATGGTAAACCACATGGGCACGTGAAAATTCAGATTTCGTATTCCCTCATACAGCAAATAACGATAGGGGATGCTAAAAAAAGTGGTCTTAAGATTTTGTGGTTTGGAAGCACAAGATGAAGTTGCCTCGGAACTGTCCCTTCCTTTAAAAGTTAGCTTCAGAGCGTCTACTCCCAGAAACAAACCGTGATAGTCATCTTCAATATATAGGTTGGCCAAGGCTTTAAAGCTGGTATCGGCTGGAAGATGAATGGGCGAAAATTGTACTGATAATTCGTTGTCAGACAATACCTTAACTTGGATTGCGGCTTGTCTAACATCGTCTACTTTGAGCCATACTTTCGGAAGAGTTGAAGCTTTGTTGAAATGAGTGTTATAACCCGTTACGGTTACATCAATGTGTTCGGCTGATGTTTCGTAGGGTGTAACTAAGGCAAGCCCAGGCCCAACCTTGGTGGCAAGCCCCATAAAAAGACTGTAAACCACTAGAATTACACCGGCAATTTTCCACCAAGCTGACGTGCTTTTAAACATTGCCGCAAATATAGCACAAAGGGCAATTTTCGGTACGTTTTAACCATATCCCTTAAACAGCCTTCTGCAATTTGTTCCGATACTAAATTATTAACCTGAGTTCGATTCATATTTTGAATTCAGAACGCTTGTGGACAGTGAGTTTCATCTTAAAAATTACTCGAAAGGGCTCGCCCTGTCTTCGCAATTTTCACTCGAAACTCACTACTTGGCCTCTACCCAAATCTGAATTTTAAAAGATTAATCGAACTCAGGTTGTTAAGGTCTCGCGAATGATCTGATTGCTCATTAACCCAGCCTTAGATGGTTGTGGCATTGGAAGTTGTTTTGTTAAGGCGCCACACTTTCCATTAAGAATGCACACAGCGTTGCTCCATACGTACCCAAGGCATATCCCAAAACGGCAAGTAAAACACCAACGGGCGCCAAAGATGGATGGAAAGCCGCCGCCACAACAGGTGCGGATGCAGCTCCGCCAACATTCGCCTTACTTCCAACAGCGAGAAAGAAGTAAGGTGCTCGAATCATTTTAGCAACAAAGATGAGCAAGCCTGCGTGAATGGCCATCCAGATCAACCCCACTACAATGAGCATAGGGCTATCAACGATTTGGCGAATGTCCATTTTCATTCCAATAGTTGCCACCAAAATATAGATGAAAACGGAACCGATTTTTGATGCACCAAATCCTTCCAGCTTTCTAAGCCGTGTAAAACTGAAAAGGAGTCCAAAGGTTGTTGCCAATACGACTACCCAGAAAAAGCCACTGGCTAAAACACTGTCTTTCCAGCCCGGCATGGAGCTGAAAATATCTGTAAAATACCCCCCAATGGCGTGCGACATGGCCGTGGCAAAAAAGGCCGTTCCCAAAACCAACATCAATTCAGAAAGCGTAGGGTTTTTAGCAATCGATAAGGTAAATTTCTCCATCTTATCCTGGAGTTCATCGATGGCAGACGAATCGGCTTTTAACCATCGATCAATTTTAGCTTTTTTACCCACTCCATAAAGCAAGATTGCCATCCAAATATTTGCTACTACGATGTCTACTAAGACCATAGCTCCATACTTGGTTTGGGTGTATTTAAAGGCTTCGAGCATTGCTGTTTGATTTGCGCCTCCACCAATCCAGCTGCCTGCAATGGTGGTCATACCACGCCAAATGGCATCAGGACCATTACCTCCAACCGTTTCTGGCGAGAAGGTAGACACGATTAAGATGGCAATTGGGCCACCAATGATGATGCCCAGGGTTCCAGTTAAAAACATGACGATGCTCTTTGATCCCAAGCGGGCAATCCCTTTAAAGTCAATGCTTAAGGTCATTAATATAAGGGCCGATGGAAGCAGATAATCCTTGGCAATGGAATAGGTATTGGATATGCTTTCATTCACAACCCCCATGCTTGCTAAAAGCGAAGGCAAGAGATAACACATGAGCAGCGCCGGAACCACTGCATAAAACTTCTTAAATATCTTGTTTTTGCTGGTACTGGTTAAAAAAACAAGCGCCAAACACAACATCAAAACTCCAAAAACAATGGAGTCTTTGGTAATGAGCGGCTCCTTCTTGAGCACTTTGATCTTCATTTTGGAAGGCCCAGGAATTTTGGGCTGATTGGCGGACGTTGGTTTAATTTTAAGTTCAAGCTCTCCTTTAATGGGTAGACTTATACGAACCGGGTCAGCCGTATTTAAAACAAGAGAATCATCGCCCGAAAAAAACTGAAACGGTGTACAGCTTTGATAGGTAGACGGAAAAACTACCAAAACTTCAGCTTGTTTAGAACGATCAATAAATCTTGGAGGATGACCAAAAATAACAGCCATTAATTCAGAATTCGCAACGGAATCTAAACTGGAGCTTGGAGTAATTTTTGCGTGAGATTGACTCGTAAATAAGGTGGCCAGAATCATCAACATGATGGCCATTGTTTTCTGTTGTAATTGCATCGTTAAGATTATGGAAGGTTTTTTACCCATGTCGCAAGTAATAAAAAGTTATTTGATTATTGATTTATTATGCTTTACTTTGAAATACTTTCAATTTTTATTAAACATAATAAACATTAATTTGGACTTTATGGTTTAACTTTACTCTTAAAAAGGCTCCCTTAGGGGGCCTTTTTTTATGCCCAATGGTTGTCAAGGAAAAGTTTGAATTGGGTTCCAATTAAATGTGGAAAGCAAGTGCGATGGTAAAGAATCGATTGTACATCCCAATTCGGTTCCAAACATTTAAACCATTGGCAAACTGATCGCCAATTCGAATGAGAGAAGTACTGTGTCGAAGCTGCGCTCCCAAGCTCTCAGTTAGTTGATATTCAACACCTAAGAGCAATGCAAGATCAAATTTCCGAAATTCCGCATCGCGCACAATAGCACCATCGTCGATAGTTCCTCCTGAGTACACACCGAAATTTGGGCCCGCCATAAAGGTAAACTTGCTCTCTTCGGTTGGTGAAAAATATGCGAGAATTGGTAAATCGATGTAGGTTGATTTAATCACAAAGGTTTGGGCAAACTGAGCCTTAGGGTCAATTCTCTTTTTGCTTCCCTTTTGCGAAAAATTCATTTCAAAACCCGCCCGAAGTTGATCTGAAAACGAATGCGAAATCCCAATCCCTATGTTCAGTCCAAGCTTGTCATATCCTCCAAAACGATCTCCATCGATCTGTGAAAAGTTAAACCCCGCAACAGCAGTTGCCTTAAAAAAGTCTCTTTGAGCCTGTGATTTTAGGGCCGTAAACAGAGTCAATACTCCAATGAAGCAGATGGAATAAATCCAAGACTTTATGTTTTTAAAATTATGAACAGGCATAGTGTTTTTGTTTGAAGTCAAATCACGTGATTTTTTCTCAATACACAACACTGTTGTGCCCATAGAAACTTGGATAAATGAAAAATTCTAAAATTTTGGGCATCTAACGAAATTTTAAGGTCTAAACCATTTTATTGGAACGAAAAATAATCGCAATAATTTTCGATGGTTCTAAATCAAAAAATCCTAAACTTGTAAGCTTTGTTCTGAATTTATGATACGAATCGAATTCAACTTACTATCAAGAAAAAAAATCGAAGTTGATGAATACCAACACGAAAAATGTAAATAAGGATGTTGCCGGATATGAAATCTTGTGTATGCTGGCAGAGGTTGATGGAGACTTTGACCCTCGAGAGGGTAAGGTAATCGTTTCATACATCACCAAACACTTTCCGCTTGGCGGAAATTTAGATTTGGCAACCGAACGATTAAGTCTTGTTGACCCAAACCAATACAGCAATCGCCTTGCCGAACTGGCCGCTAATTTTTACAATGAAAGTTCTGAAAAGGAACGAACTGATTTTTTGCGTTTTGCGATGAAACTCGTACGTGCAGATAAAGAAGTTGCCGAAGAAGAAAACATGCTGGTTACCAAGCTATTCGAGGCTTGGGATATCTAAATGCCATAATTACTGCCTAAGAAAGCAGGTTCGTTGGCACCAGTAGCCAGTTGCAAAATATCTACTGCCTTTTCTGATGCGGCTTTCTCAGCATTCTTTTTTGAATAGTTTTCGGCTCTTGAAACTTCAGCACCATCGATAAATAGTCCGATGATGAATCGACCTTTCTTTTTGCCAATACTTTTCACCTCCTCAATAATTTCGAAGGTTAGTTCTTTCTTATTCTTTTGCGCCCATTGATTAACAATGCTCTTGTAATTAAGATGCTGGTTTTCAATATCATCCAAATCGATGTATGGCTTTAACATACGCTTCACAATAAACTTTTTGGCGTGGTGGGCACCTTTATCTAGGTAAATAGCTCCAACTAGAGCTTCCAAGGCGTTGCCGGCTAAAACGCGCATAATGTGTGAGTTGTGTCCAAGAACTTGATCTGTTTCCAAAAAATCCGGCAAACCCAATTTAATGGCAATGTGGCCCAGTTGCTTTCTACTAACTATTTTGGATCGAATTTCGGTTAAAAATCCTTCACCTTTAAAGGGGAATTTCTTATATGAGATTTCGGCAATAAACATATCCAGAACCGCATCACCCAGATATTCAAGGCGTTCGTTGCTGTTTTTAAGCTTCGAAAACTTAATGGTTTCGGCCACCGACATATGGGTAAAGGCACGCCGATAGAGCGCAAGTGAAACCGGGGTAAAGCCCAAGAGTTTTTTGAGTTTTGCCTTATAGATTCGGTCCGACCGACGAAAATGAATATTAAATATACGGAGCATGTTGCTCTGCGTTAAGTGTACTTTTTCAGAATCAAGGATACATTGTGCCCTCCAAAGCCAAAGGTATTACTAATGGCCGCATTAACGGTACGTTCTTGTGCTTTGTTAAAGGTAAAATTTAATCTTGAATCAAAGTGTTCATCATCCGTGAAATGGTTGATGGTAGGTGGAATTATACTTTTATTGATGGCCATAATGCAAGCTAACGCCTCAACAGCACCTGCGGCCCCCAATAAATGTCCAGTCATTGATTTTGACGAAGAAATATTCAATTTGAATGCATGTTCGCCAAAAACAGTTTGAATTGCTTTTGTTTCGCTGATATCACCCAGCGGGGTTGACGTACCATGAACGTTAACATAATCTATGTCTTCGGGCTTAAGGTTGGCGTCAGCCAAGGCAGTTTTCATAACATTGCTGGCCCCTAAACCTTCAGGGTGTGGTGCCGTAATGTGATGTGCATCGGCAGAAAGTCCACCTCCGCCAATTTCGCAATAAATATGAGCTCCTCGAGCCAGTGCGTGATCCAAGGTTTCTAAAACCAAAGCTGCAGCACCTTCGCCTAGAACAAAGCCATCCCGATCCTTATCAAAAGGTCGACTGGCTGTTTTAAAGTCGTCGTTCCGCTCACTTAAAGCCTTCATAGAATTAAACCCTCCCATGGCCAATTCGTTTACGCATGCTTCAGAACCTCCGGTTATCATTACGTCAGATTTGCCAGTGCGGATGTACGTAAAAGCATCCATGATGGCATTGTTTGATGAGGCACAAGCACTTACTGTTGTAAAGTTTGGCCCTCTAAAGTTGTATTTCATTGAGATGTAACCGCCAGCAATGTCTGATATCATCATAGGGATGAAGAACGGACTGACGCGAGGTGTTCCATCGCCCGCGAGGAATTCTCGCGTTTCGTGTAAAAGGGTATGTAATCCACCAATTCCCGAGCCCCAAATTACGCCAGAACGATCTGGGTCATAATCATTTTCAGTCAGGCCAGAATCGGTCATGGCTTCTTCAGCCACCACCATGGCGTAATGCGTATAAGGATCCATTCTTCGAGCCACTTTTCGTTCTAAGTGATCGTCGACGTTAAAATTTTTCAACTCACAGGCAAACCTCGTTTTAAACTTTTCAGCATCAAAACGGGTAATAAGATCAGCACCACTTACTCCAGCAACAAGGCCAGCCCAATAGGCATCCTTATTGTTGCCAATTGGAGTAAGTGCTCCGATTCCGGTTACTACAACTCTCCTGAATTGCATGCAACTACATTAATTATTTTGCGTTTGCTTCGATGTAGGATACAGCTTCTCCTACAGTTCCAATTTTTTCAGCTTGCTCATCTGGGATGGCAATATTGAACTCTTTTTCAAATTCCATAATTAGCTCTACGGTATCCAAAGAATCCGCGCCCAAATCATTGGTAAAACTAGCTTCTAACGTAACTTCTGACTTCTCAACACCAAGCTTTTCAACTATGATATCGGTTACTTTTGATGCAATTTCTGACATTGTTTTTACTTTTTAAAAGTTTAAGGGTGCAAAGAACATTTTTTTAATCAAAAAACACAAGTAAAAATTTTAACGAATCAATTTAAATCACTTGCATACCCTTTGTTAAGCATCCTTCCGCATTTCTCACTTCGCTAATAATTAAAATATAGTAATCAGTAAAATTTATTGTTGTTTTGAATATTGGTAAAAATATGACAAAAAAGTTTATTCTCACAGATGAAGGGGCAGTTTATAGTCGAGTTTATGCCATTATTTGCATGAAGCCCTTTGTTGAGATCGCTTTTGATATTCGCAAATCATTGCAATTGCCAATAACTCGATCTATAGATGACCTCAGTTGGAACATCGATTCCGAAACAGTATCCATTCCTTTTTATCACTTTTTTCAAGTGGAGACGGAATCTGAATTTAAACTCTATAAAAATCGTGCATATGGCTTAGAACCTGCGCACAAAGCAGCGGCACAAACCAGTTTATGGGATTCATCTCCTCCCAAATCCATTTTTCAAGTCTCAGACAAACACAAATCTGTGGATGCATTTCTGGTTGAAACTAACTTTGATGCGTATTTTCAGCTAAATGCTTATAAAATTGCCAAATCTAAATCGATAGATTTTTGTTTTGAAGTTAATAGTGATCAACTTTCAGCTTCTACCCACCTATTATTAGGTTTGCAATAATTGGGTTGAAAGGTCAAACTTGAGCATCAAATACCTCGAAAAATCACATAAAATTAAAGCCCTTCGCACAAAATGATACAAGAACCTCTCTACAACAAAACTAAAATAATAGCAACCATTGGCCCTGCAACGAGCAGCAAGGAAATGCTGAAAAGCATCATTTTGGCCGGTGTGGATGTTTGTCGAATTAACTTTTCACATGGTGGATTTTCAGACCATCTTGAAGTAATTAACAATGTGCGAGAACTCAATATTGAGCTCGATTTAAGCGTTTCTTTGTTGGGAGATTTGCAGGGCCCTAAGCTGCGCATAGGTGAAATGGAGCCAAAATCAGTCTTACAAAATGGTGCTGAAATCCTGATTACCACAATACCCGGTGTTGGAAATAAGCACAAGATTTATGTGAACTACGAACAACTCCCTGGCGAAATGAAAGCGGGTGAACTCATTCTTATTGATGACGGAAATATTCAATTAAAGGTAGTAAAAGTAATTGATAATCAAAACATTAAAGCTATTGTAATAGATGGTGGCGAAATTAAATCGAATAAGGGTTTTAACCTTCCAAACACGATATTACACCTCCCAAGTTTAACCGAGAAAGACTTGATTGATCTTGACTTTGCCTTGGAACACAACTTCGATTGGATTGGACTTTCTTTTGTACGGGAGGCTCAAGATGTGATCGAACTTAAACGACGGATTAAGAATGCTGGACGAGATTGCCGCGTTATTGCCAAAATTGAAAAACCACAAGCCGTTGACAACATCGATGCGATAATTTATGAAACGGATGGCATAATGGTGGCTCGAGGAGATTTAGGCGTTGAGATGCCGATGGAGCAAGTTCCAATGATTCAAAAATCCATTGTTGCCAAATGCATCATTGCCTCGAAACCCGTAATCATTGCTACACAAATGATGGAAAGCATGATAACCAACCCGCGACCAACCCGGGCTGAGGTCAACGACGTTGCAAACGCCGTTATGGATGGCGCAGACGCCGTTATGCTCAGTGCCGAAACATCCGTTGGGCAATATCCTTTGGAAGTTATTAAAACGATGGAAAAAATTCTGCGATCGACCGAGCTGGAATGGGATATTTATTATAAAGGTGCTAAACCCATCGTCAGTTCGCCTACTTTTTTATCGGATGAGATTTGTTTTACTGCGGTTCGAATGAGTGATCACATCAACGCAAAAGCGATAATTTCGCTTACCCAGTCGGGGTATACTGCGTTTAAAATTGCGAGTTACCGCCCTAAATGTGATGTGTTTATCTTTACACACAATCGCAAAATATTTAGTTTGTTAAACTTGGTGTGGAATGTTCGAGTTTTTTATTACGACAAGTTGGAAAGCACGGATCAAACAATAACCGATGTTTTGCAGTTGTTAAAGGACAAAGAATTGCTTCAAAAAGACGACTTGGTTATTCATACGGCAAGCATGCCCATACATGCTAAATCAAGAACGAATGCGCTTAAAATAAGCCGAGTAGATTAATTCAATAGCGAGTAAACAATGGTAGAAATTGTAAACAAGGTGGCCCAGAGTGGATTAATAACCCTCAACTTAGAAGACTTTTATGACGCAACAGAAATTGTTACGTACGACATAAAAGAGAACTTGTTTCAGGGGCTCATCTTGCGCGAAAAAGATTTTAGAGCTTTTGTTAAAGAACACGATTGGAGCACCTATTCAGGCAAACACGTTGCCGTTCTTTGTTCGGTGGATGCCATCGTACCTACATGGGCGTATATGATTATTTCCAACTCGTTGGAGCCCTATGCTAAGTCAATTTTCTTTGGCGATGCAACGGCTTTACAGCAAAGCTTAATAGCTAAGAAAATGGCCAATGTCAATTGGGCAGAATACGAAGATAAACGGGTGGTTATAAAGGGTTGTGGAGATATCGACATTCCAGTAGGGGCCTACATCGAAGCCACCAAAGAATTGACCAAGGTGGCCAAAAGCATTATGTACGGTGAACCGTGCAGCACGGTGCCAATTTTTAAACGAAAAGCGTAGTAGGGACGGACCGCTGTCCGTCTTGCGAATTAATAATTGAATAAATCGGGTTCAAGAAAATGCAGACAATGGTTCTAGGATTGTTCGGTTTGGTTTTGGTTTTGGTTTGGTTTGGTTACGGTTACGGTTACGAGGGACTAACGTCCAATCGCTGACATATGCCGTCCATTCAGGACTGGATAACACGAATAATATTAATCACAGAATTGCGTTTTTGGATGAACGTATCACGTGAAAATTGTTTTACAAATAATCCTTCTACTTTGTGTTTCGTGCCAACAAAAATCTGCTGGAAGCTTTGGTTCAAATCAATCAAGCATTAAAATCACATTTTACGATCAATGTTCTGGTTTGTTTTTGGATTCTGTAAAACTGTATGCTCCACCTTTTAATGGTTATGAAGTAATCGACTTTTACAATGAGTTTAAGAATGATTCATATTTACTCCAACCGAATGTGGATGGCTGTTATAATTTAGACACCATACGGAGCAAACATCTCATTTATTATACTTCTCAAGATGTGAAGATTTCGCAGTTAGGTGTGAAATCAATTCCTATGAAAACAACTGATTTTCAGCATGATACAGTCATTCAGGTGCATCCATTTTACCAGCTAACGTACAACTTAGATTCTTTATGCAACCGTTTGAAGATTGTGCAAGATTCAACTTTCCAGATGGAAATTTCAACGGAATTAGGTCGATATATCATCAATGAAAGTGGCAGTCAGTTCTTGATTGAACCGCCACCGTATACTATTGTGTTCAAAAAAGGGAAAACGATTATTCTAACTAAGATAATTGGTGAGATTCCGTGTAATGATGAGTATTACTTGATGTTTTAATTAACCCATTGTTGAAACGATATATCCTCAAAACATGTACTATTCTCCTCTTTCGCCGTTAATGAATTTTTGTTCACATAAATAGGTTTTTCCGTTACTGCCATGAACAACCACATTTCGAAGAATAATGGTTGATTTAAAAGGATACTGGTGGGCGCTTAGATACAATTCACGCGAAAATTTATTGCCCAGTTGTTTCTCAAAGTATTTAACCCCACCAACGCCATCGAGTATTAATATTTCAAACGACTGAATAGTATAAATACATGAATAACCTGCGCTTCGCGGATGCTTCAAATATCCTTCATAAGCCACGATGGAATCAAGTTTCAAAACCGGTTGGTGATAGTTTGGCCAGCCTCGAATTACTAAATATGGCAATGGAATATCTAACAGAAGTAAGCTGAAGGTATCTAAATTTCCATTAGAGTTTACGTATAAAACAAGCGTGTCTTTATGAATTATTGAGTCGACAAAAAACTCAAATGCCTTGATTTCTGAATTCCATTTTGGATCGTTTATTAAATCGCTTTGAAAGGATAAAATGGCATTTTGATTTACATATAACTTCAACGTGTCATCATAGATTTTAATTTGATTTTCAACCCCACGCCAAATAATATTCGTATGCAATCTCAAATCCAGTTGATTAGATCCATACAACTTAAATCGGTGGTTGGCCGTCCCTTTAGTGGTACTAGAAAGTAATACTACCAAGGTTACAAAAGCCAATCCGCTTCTAAAAAGATGAGGTCTAAGCGTATGGTTTGTTCGTTTCATTCTTCTAGTTATAAGATACTTGAGTTAAATCGGCAAGGTAAGGATTAAGACATATTAGCTCTAATCATTGGAATACAACACTTTCACCGGAATGAAGTTGTGCAAAGTTTTAGTTTTGCAAAATTCTCAAAAAAACCGGCTGAGCTGATCAATAAAACCATTTCTTGTTGAAAGTTCAAGTCGTAATATCAGCTGTCGGACGCAATCCAGCACCTCTACACTCCCAAAAACAACTTCACAGCAACCCAATACTCTGGTGCATCTTGTTCGGTTGGCCACAAACAACTCGATCCATGTCTTCCGGCGCCGGTTGAAACAAATTGTGTTTTATTGGAAGAAGCGAGGTTTGTATAGATGGTTTTGGTTTGACTTTCTTCGTTCTTGGCAGAGGTTAAGAAAGCCGGAATGGTAACCTTTTTGGCCTCATTGCTCACAACAATTCCAGTTAAATATTCACCCGGACTAAAGCTCAAGACCTTATCAACCTTATCGTTATTACCGGCAATTTTCAATACCAAGGAAGAGGAATATGAACTTCCCCAAATGATAACATTCTTGTTATAATCGGCTGAAAATTTGGCTATTGCAGCTACAATGTCTTGTTCGGCATCTAGATAGGTCTGTCCTTTTCCAGCTGCTTTGGCGCGTTTGGCTGTTTCGTTAATAATCCCTTGCGATGCGTTGCCAGATCGTTGATCGAGTGCAATGCAATTAAAGCCCATTGAGTTCAGTTCAACCGCGATGTCATGGTACTCTCCCCTGCTCGATCCGGCTTGATGACATAAAATAATCACAGGTTTATCCATTCCAATATGAAAATGATCCGCGGTTATTTCCAACCCATCCACCGATGTAAATTGAGTGGTTTTAACGAAGGCCGTATCGGTATTTGCTGGCGTTTCATCCACCTTTTTGTCGGTTGGTTCATCCGAACTGCATCCAACAAAGGCAGTTGCCAAAAGTAAGATCATCGTGGATATTGTATTTACCGCCGCAGGTGAATTGAATTTTGTTTGCGTCTTCATAAAACGAAACTAGCCTATTTACTGGGGGAAACTAACGTTCAACACTTTTTAGACGAGAATATTACAGCGATTATTAGCAAGAAATACCTCACTCAATTTTAAATCCGGGCACTACTTCGGCCGGATCTGGACTGGGGATTTGATCATCGGGTTGATCCTGATTTTTCGTTCGCTTTAGATTAAACTTGTTGAACTGAATTCTAAAATAAAAACCCACTCCTGTGGTAGTAATATTACTTCCCTGACCAAAGGTTGGGTTATCGCGCTTGTGATATGCTTTCAGTTTAAGTGAACCGTCTTTTTTAACATTGTACAAAACATCAAGATTGTACGGGTTGGAACCTCCTGTACCGCTGTATGTGTTTACGCTTCCCGCCAATTCCAACCGGTTATCAAAGAGCTTTTTCCTTGCAGAAACAATGAGCTCTTGTCGTTCCTGATCGGTTAATCCAGTGCGGGTTGTATAATCCACACCAATTTCGGCTATGTTCTCATACGCTGATAACCAGGAGTTTACCTGATTTGACAGAAAAGAACCCACACTCGATCCAACAATATCTGAAACCGTATTGCCCGACACATTGCCCCCAGTAACAGACGATGATAACGTGGGCGTAAAGGAGCCGAAGCTGAGCAGCGAAAACACTTGCCGGTTAAGCTCGTCTTTATCCGATTCTATTTTTTTAAGCAGGTTGTAAAATTGAACTAAGTTGTTTCCTTGAGCATTTTCAACAAATTCTATCGAGAAGGATATGTTGGGGCTGAAGAGCTCACCTTTCAAATTCAATATTACATTCATGGAGATGTAGGTGTTGTAATTTTCAAGATCCTGCTGAGACACATATCCAATCATCAAATCACGTGGATTAACACGACTGCGATTTACGGCCGCTTTCAAATCAATGATGGCATTGTAAGGATCTCCATTCCAAATTATCCGCCCTCCTTCAAGCAAGTCAAATTTCTCACTCACCATCATTGGCGACGAAAATGGATACATACCTTCAGCAATCACAAAATCGCCAAACATGTAGAAATCTTGAAACGAGTTATAGGTCATGCGCACCGAGCCATTGCCTCTACCAATAATCTTATCATCCAACACTTCATCAAAGAGTAGAATAAATTCGGCATCCTCGGTTAATTTAAAGTCGAAATTCATGGTAAGCCCTTCAATCGATTTAACTTTTTCCAAGCGAAGCGTATCACCTACCTTTTTAAATTCAATGAAATCCGCCAGCTGATTCTCTGTATCCGTTAACAAGGGAATGGTTATTTGAGTTCCCTTTTTTGTTTCGGCTTTGATGTCAATTACGATGTTGTCGAGCGGGCCCATAAAACTAGCTCTTCCGCTGATGACACCCTTGCCGTAAAAAAGTGAGTTGTCATCGGATGTGGTGTTTAAGCACATAAAGTCTTTGGCATCATACAAGCTGATATTAAGCACAAAATCATCAAAAAAGTCGTGTTCAACCTTACCGTTCAAAACCGCAGAATTTCCAAACTCATCCAGCAGCTTAATCTTGTTGAAATCGATGCTTTTATTCGAGATTTTAACAACGTCCGAGATGGTATATTTCGTTTGCAAGTAATCCACCTTAAACCCTCCATTAAACAGTCGAACCGTACCATCAATTTTGGGTTTTTTAGTGGTTCCTGTAACCTTTAGTTTCACGTCTGCTGCACCGTAGAAGTCGGAAGCTAAACCTGCAAAAATAAATTCTAATGGCTTGATACTGGCTTTCTTACCCTCAATGTCCAAATTGATATTTTCATGATTTCCTCTAAAATCCAGCTCTCCTTTTACCTGAATGTCTTTTAGCAAACCCTCTTTTACATACGCACTTACACTCATAAGCATTGGATCTTCTTTTGCCGAAGTTTCCATCTTTAAATTGCCTAAAACCTGATCGTTAACCTGCATCGAATCGATGTTGAATTTGCCTTGAATAAAGGGTTTAGCAAGAACTTGATAAATGCTCAAGGTTCCATTCGCGATGCCATTAATGGTGAGGTTGGATGGCTTTAAGAAGGGATTAAAGGTTGACAAGCGGAGATGATTTGCATTGATCTCTAAACGCTCATCTTTATTTTTAGAAATGCGTCCGAATAATTCAAAGTTTTGATTTTGATGATGTGCAAAAAGCCGATGAATGATGTGTTCGCCGTTCGAAAACAGGTATTTATTTTGATTATCGATTTCCCATCGTTGTCCTCCGGCGAAGAATTTGGATTCTTCAAGTTGAAGTTCAATGGTATCTTTCGAAAAATGCAGTTTTCCAAACGATCTCAGCGCAATTGCATCCGTAGTATCCGCAAAATTCAGCAGAAAATCTATGTCGTTTGGAAGGATGCTGGCGTTGAGCAAAACCTTGGAAATGAGCAGCGAATCTCGCACGAAAATTTGTGTAACATCCGTGCTCATATTGAGCAATTGAAATGGCTTTTTCCGGATGTTTAAGTAATAGTCGCTCAATGTAATATCCTTATAATCAAGCCTATTCATCCTACCATCTACCGAAAGGCTCTTTAAGTCCGAATCGTAGGTAGCTTCGAAGGTTCCATCGCCAAGCTTCAAGTCGAGCTGCATTAAGTTTCCGATGAACTCGTTTTCTCTAATTCGGAGCTTTGCATTAATAACCACTGGGTTTGCCAGCGGATTTTTAACAACATAGTAATCTGGGAACAATATGTGTAAGAACTCTTCAGAGACTCTTTTGAGATACCCAAAATTAAAATTTCCGGCAACATCAGCGTCCATAAAATCAGAAGTAAATCGTACATATCGCCCATTGGTATCGTAACCAGAACTTGCATCAAAGCTGTCTAGATCAAGGGTGTATGTTCCTCTAACTAGGTGAAAATTATTCACTTTGGCGTTTCCCGCAATATTATCTAAGGTATTCCCGCGCAATTCAACATCTACGAAGGCAGAAACGGCAGTGGTCATACTATCTAAGCCCAGCATAGATAGATTTATATGCCGAATGGTTGATTTGAAATTATAGACCGGCAGCGCTTGATTGAAGTCCATCTTCCCATCAAAATCAAAATTTATATTAGGGTCCTTAAAACTTGCCAGTCCGTCAAAACTTCCATTTTTATACACTCCATTGGCCAAGATGTTTTTAATGGGGTAGCCGTTAAACTCAAGATAATCTACCACACTTTCGAACGAAGATGTGAACTTGTCTAAACGCAAACCCTTTCCTTCTTTTAAGTTAAAGCTGAAACTGGTTTTGCCCAACTGAGGTTGATTTAAAAAAGCACCTATTGCAAAGTTATCAGCCTTAAGTTGCCCAGTATACGTGGGTTCGCTCTTTTCTGGAATTTTAAAGTTTATTCGTGATTCAAGAAAGCCTAGGTTGGAATTTAACTTACCATCCGCTGCAAAATCCGTATAAAACCCCGTTAGGTGTCCAGCAAAATCGATCGTTCCAAGCTTGTGAATGTTGGATGGAATCTCAATTCGCAGAAAATCTTCTAGAGCACCAATATTCGTTTCAAACTGCTTTAAATCCAGATCCACAAAACTCGTCTTCCAATCGGGCATTCCGGCCAAATCCATGCTTCCAGCCAACAAAATATTAGAGCCAACGGAGGCGGTAAATTTTTTAACTTTAAACTTTTTAATCAACCCCCTAGCAACCCCCGTAAAATTGATATCATAGTTGGAATAGGGTTCAAGGGTAGTTGAAAAATAAGCCAAGTCTTTCAATGAAATCAGCGATTTATTGAGGTTTACGTTGACGTAAACTGTATTGATAAAATCACTAAGAGCTGGATAGCCTTGGAATGAGAATTCAAGATAATCTTCCAAATGCGAATGTTTGGTTTTAAACACTAGGTCATCGAACTTCATTCCGTTGTAATGGATGATGGCCTTGCTGGCCATTTGCGTTAACTCGAGCCCATTTTTCTCAACACAGGATAAGCGTTTGATTTTAAAGTTCAAAGAATCCTGAATGAGCTGAAAATCATGGAATTCTGCATTTATCTTATTGAAGGCAAAGTCCGACTCATCAAATTTCCGATCTGTTGGCGGCGGGTATCCGTCCATCTTATATCGAAAACTTCCATTAATTAGTTTGAGCGTATTAAACTTGATAAGAAACACGCCCCCACCTACACTTCCGGCCGGAATGGCAAAATAATCCGTAAAGAAAAAGTAGTTGAAATCATTGCCTTCCGATTTTTTGAAATTACAGAGTGGATCAACAAGGGTTAGGGTGCCAATGGTTATGAGGTTCCTTTTAAGACTGAGGTTGTGTATTCTTCCAGAAACATTTTTTATAAAAAACAGCGAATCACCGGCTTGGTCTTTCACCAATACATCTTCCATCGAGATTATACCGGTCCAACTGATCGAAACATAGCCAATGCTCATCTCCGTTTTTATCTCCTTTTCGAACGATGTAACCATCCTTCCAATCACTTTTTTCTGGATGGCTGGAATGCTTATAAGTACCGATGAAAGCAGGCAAAGTACCAAAAGACCAACGAAGGTATAAAATATGAATTTCCCTATTTTTGGAATATATTTTTTCAAACGTTCGAAATTACTGAATGCATTGGTAATATTGCTACTTCACTTCTTACATGCACAAGATACAAGACATAACCTTATTAGCAATTGAATCGTCGTGCGATGATACATCCGCAGCCGTTTTGGTAAACGGCAAAATCTGTTCCAACGTTGTATCAACACAAGCGGTTCATGAAGAATATGGCGGTGTAGTGCCAGAACTGGCATCAAGAGCACATCAACAAAACATTCTTCCGGTGATTGACATGGCTTTAAAAAAGGCGGGTAAGTCGAAAGAAGACCTGTCGGCCATTGCCTATACACAGGGTCCAGGCTTATTGGGCTCATTAATGGTTGGATCGAGCTTTGCCAAGGGAATGGCAATGGGATTGAATATTCCGCTGCTTGCAGTAGATCATTTAGAAGCCCATGTGCTTGCTCCTTTCATTGAGTTTGAAAACATATCTTTCCCCTATTTATGTTTGTTGGTAAGCGGCGGACATACCCAAATTGTTCGGGTAGACAAGCACAACCATATGCACGTTCTTGGTCAAACCATAGACGACGCCGCCGGAGAAGCCTTCGACAAATCAGCTAAGGTACTGGGTCTTCCGTATCCCGGTGGGCCATACATTGACCAATACGCTAAGGATGGGAATCACCACGCCTTTACCTTTCCTGATTCGAGGGTTGGCGAACTGAATTTTAGTTTTTCTGGACTCAAAACAGCCGTTCTATATTTTGTTCGAGATCAAGTGGCATCGAATCCAAACTTTGTGGAACAAAATTTGAGTGACTTATGTGCATCGATTCAGCACACCATTGTGTCGTATCTAATGCGTAAGCTTGAGATGGCAGTAAAAGAAACCGGTATTAAGGAAATAGCACTTTCGGGTGGGGTTGCAGCAAACAGTGGTTTGCGATCTGCTCTGTTAAATAAACAAGACAACACTACGTGGAAAGTATACATTCCATCCATGGAGTTTTGTACTGATAACGCGGCCATGATTGCCATAAATGCCCATTTCAAGTTTCTTGCCAACGACTTTTCTTTTCAAAATACCGTTCCTTATGCCCGACAAAAAAAAACATAGTACGTTCACAAACTTGCTCATAACCCTTGGTGCCTTGCTCGTGTGTCAAGAAGCTTTTGCTCAACATTCCGATACAGCTCTATATCGGCGTAATAAAATCAAAAAGATCACATCTTACGTTCACTTTAACGGATTTGAGAATTCGAACGACACTTGCTTGTACGAAGTAAAAGAGATGAATCAGAGCGGAAAAATAACTCGTATTTGGCGCAACTACAGCTGCAATGGCTACGATATGGCGGTTGAAATAAAGTACAGTTACAACAAAACTGGCCAACATATTATTAAATCTGAGATCTTCCAGAACAACACCCATGCTGATATTTCAGAATTTATAATAAATGAGTTTGGACAAACTGCGGAAGTACACACCCAAATTTTCGAACCCTTCGGAAATGTGCATGTGTATCACAGCTATTTTGGACCTCTTGAAACGCCGGATTCCATGCTTACCATGGAAATAACAAACGGTGATACTACCCATCTAAAAACGGAATACAATTATGTAGCAGGATTCATTAAATCAACCAATATGGTAGATGTTTCAAATAACAAACCCATGCATAATACCAGTTTAAAATACGATTCAAAAAGTCGGATGATCAAGAGCACCTTCGTTCATTTTCAGTTGGATGATCAAAATGAAATAACCGAACTCACGTATAATACTTTAGATCAAGTTGTTGAGTCGAGAAGTGATATATCCGCAATTTCTGCAAAGTTTTATTACGACAAGAATGGGAATCTCATTCTAACCCAGTACTTCAATAAGTTTAAAACGCTGGAGCGGGAGGTTTGGAACACATTTGAAATCTACGATAAATAAGTTGCTGCCGTATTAACAATGTATCTTTGAACGCATGAATTGGTTACTCGTTTTAATTGGTGGTGGACTTGGATCGCTTTGCAGATACGGTTTAAGTGTGCGTATGCTTCCGCTCAAAGACAATTTCCCTTGGCCAACTTTTTGGGCCAATATTGTGGGTTGTTTTTTCATTGGACTGGTTTGGCAGATGAGTCAAAAAGTGGAGTTGGATTGGCTTAAGCCATTAATTATTGTTGGATTTTTAGGTGGATTTACAACTTTTTCGAGTTTTGGATTGGAAAGCATTTACCTTATTAAGGTAAAATCGTATGGAACCTTGGCAGCTTATGTTGTTGGAAGTAATATGGTTGGATTACTTTGCGTTTATTTAGGGATTCGCAGTGCCAGCTTGTTGTAAGAAAAATTAGATTGGAGGATTCGTCATCCAACATCAAAAATGAAACAAAACATGAATAAGATTATTCGGAATATCCTCAGTATTACACTGATTATCATAGTATTATCGTCAAGTGCCTTGGCAAAGTACATCTTGGTTCCAATGGATGAAGCGCAAAAAGATCATCTTAAGTCGTATGGCGTTGCGTACTCTGTTTTGGGCTTTGATAAAGAGGTTGAGTGGCTGTTGAATTATCGCGGTGGAAGTTTCATGTTTGAACATTACGACGAGTTTGAAAAGCTGTGCTTGTTACGCGGAGTAAGTTTCGAAAAGATATCCAGCAGCAAGGCGCAAGCCATTCGCAACGAAATTGAAAATCCAGTGGTAAATGCATCCATTGTTAAATTATTAACCGTTCCTAAAATTGCCGTTTATTCGCCTAAAAAGTCTCAACCTTGGGATGATGCGGTAACCATGGTTTTAACCTATGCCGAAATTCCGTACGAAACGGTTTTTGATGATGAAGTATTGGATGGAAAGCTGCCTTTGTATGATTGGCTCCACCTCCATCATGAAGATTTTACCGGTCAATACGGTAAGTTCTATGCCAGCTTTCGAAATGCACCGTGGTACAAAGAACAAGTTCAAGAGGCCGAAGAAATTGCAGCCAAACATGGATATACCAAGGTTTCTGAAATGAAACTTGCCGTTGCCAAAAAAATTAGAGATTTTACCTTAGGCGGTGGGTTCCTATTTGCAATGTGCTCGGCAACAGATAGTTACGACATTGCCCTTGCTGCAGATGGAGTAGATATCTGTGAAGAAATGTTTGACGGAGATCCCTCCGACCCAGCGGCTCAAAGCAAGTTGGATTACTCCAAAACCTTTGCTTTTAAAGACTTTGAACTGGTTCGAGATCCGTATCAGTATGAATATTCCGACATAGACATTAATCCGTATGCCCGCAATGTAAGTGAAGAAACCGATGTATTTGTTTTAAACGAATTTTCGGCAAAATGGGATGTTGTTCCGACCATACTTACCCAAAACCACGATCGAGTGGTAAAGGGATTTATGGGTCAAACCACAGCATTTAGAACCGAGAAGGTAAAGAGCAATACCATTATTTTAGGCGAGAACAAAAGTTTAGAAGAAGTGCGATATTTACATGGCACATTGGGAAAGGGAACCTGGACGTTTTATGGTGGACACGACCCAGAAGATTACCGACACATGGTAGAGGAACCTCCAACTGATTTGGCGCTTTATCCAAATTCGCCGGGCTACCGTCTGATCTTAAACAACATTTTGTTTCCGTCGGCCAAAAAAGAGAAACAGAAGACGTAAATCGAAGTATTGAAGTCGCTTCGAACCTTAAATCTATTGTTCAATTAAATTGCACGAGATAATCCGTCACGTAGCCCAAAAATATGTGTTTTTCACCTGAAGCAAGTTTTACGGCCTCAGCCGTAGTAACAACAATAGGTGTAATTGCCTACCAAAAAGCTTTTAACCTGAGTTCGATTAATATTTGCAGGTTCAGATTTTTATAAAATTGTATAGTCGAAGCGTCATGTTTGTAGGTTTACCGGGGTAAACCAAGAACGGATAATGAAGACTATGCGGCTT
>JBLHHI010000014.1:0-38380 GCA_047614125.1 Bacteroidia bacterium
TATATAAAACCCTATTAGCTTCGTTGAAATCAGTCGGTTTATAAACATAAACCTTCCTGTTTTCGCCTTACTACTTGGGTTCTATACAAATCTGAATTTGAAAAGATTAATCGAACTCAGGTTAATACCAAAACTTAATGGGCAATTAAGTATGAAGGGGTTTGCAAGGTATAAACGTGTAAAATAGGAACTTGTCTAAATAAGTACATCGAATTCACGTCATTCAACTTTTCTCAACCTCATCTTCAACTTCTGCTTCAACTTTTTTCCCCTATCTTCGGGTTGAACTTGAAAACGCTGCTTACATATCTATTTTTTTCATTCCTAGTAACCCTTGGATGCGAAGCAAAAGCGCAGGATAATTGTGGCTATGAGGTTCGTTACCTCGGAGACCAAATGGCCTTTTATCAAGGAGATTCAGCATTGACCGATTTCGTATTTACCGAAGTGGCCTTTTTTAACGAAGGTTATGTTTGGGTAAACAAAGGCGAGCTGTATGCTTATTTAGATTCCGACCTCAACGAAATAACCCCGTACATCTACACCGATGTTTCGGAATTTGAAAATGGATTGGCCATTGTTTCGATTGACTCGAGTCAAAGCTATCAACTTATTGACACCAAAGGACACGTGTTGGCAGCCGGGTATCAGCGCATTAAACAATGCTCTGCAGGATATACCACCGTATTATTAAATGAGAAATGGGGTTTGTTGGATCCCAACGGAAATGCATTCATCCAACCCATGTATGAGCATCCTTTGCAATTACTCGAACACCAATTACTTCGAGCTTGCCTTAAAAATAAGTGGGGCATCATTGATCTTTATGGCAATGTTGTGGTGGACTTTACCTACGATTTAATTACTCCAAGCTTGGTTGGCTACCCGAGTGGCAAAAAGCTGGTTTTGCCCAAGTAATTGATTCTCACGCCACAGCCTTCAAGCCCTTTTTTAGATTAATTTTGCCGCATGATCTTTGAAAACACCCTAGCCTTTGCCCAAAACTGCGATCAATCCGACGCTCTTTCAAAATATAGAAACGATTTTTTCATCCCCCAATACATGGGACAAAATTCTGTTTACCTCACCGGCAATAGCCTTGGCTTGCAGCCCAAATCTGCAATTAATCACCTCCAACAAGAACTTAAAGATTGGGCAGAATTAGGCGTTGAAGGACATTTTCATGGCAAAAATCCTTGGTTTTACTACCACAAACTCTTTTCAGAATCGGCGGCAAAAGTAGTGGGAGCAAAGCCGATGGAAGTAGTGATAATGAACAACCTGACGGTAAATCTTCATCTATTGATGGTTTCCTTCTACAGACCCACCAAAACGCGGTACAAGATTATTATGGAGGGAGGAGCCTTTCCTTCCGATCAATACGCCATGGAATCGCAAGTGAAGTTTCATGGTTTTGAATACGATGATGCGGTAATAGAAGTAAGTCCAAGACCGGGTGAGTATTCCCTCAGAACGGAAGACATTCTTAAAGTTATTGATGAAAACGCAGATTCTGTGGCCTTAGTGATGTTTAGCGGAGTTCAGTATTATACAGGACAAGCGTTTGATATTAAGACCATTACGCAAAAAACACATTCAGTTGGAGCCGTGGCTGGTTTCGATTTGGCACATGCTGCAGGTAATTTGGTATTGGAATTAAATGCGTGGAACGTTGATTTTGCCGTTTGGTGCTCGTATAAATATATGAACAGTGGACCCGGCGGCGTTTCGGGAGCCTTTGTACATGAAAACCACGCTAACAATCCAAATCTTCCGCGTTTTGCCGGTTGGTGGGGACATAAGGAAGACGAGCGTTTCTTAATGAAAAAAGGATTTATTCCAGAAGAAGGTGCTGCCGGTTGGCAGCTCAGCAATGCACCCGTAATGAGCATGGCCATTCACAGAGCCAGCTTAGATATTTTTGATGAGGTTGGGATGGTTGCTTTAAATCAGAAGTCGACTAAATTGAATCGTTATCTTCAATATGTGGTGGAAGAAGCCTCAAAGGCAAATAATAAATTGGACTTTACGATCATTACACCCGAAGAACGCGGTTGTCAACTGTCTATTTTAACTGGTTCGAACGGCAAAGCCATTTTTGACCATTTAACAAAAAACGGCGTTATAGCCGATTGGCGCGAACCCAATGTAATTCGATTGGCGCCGGTGCCTTTATACAATTCATTTTTGGATGTATTCTTCTTTGGGCAACATCTTCAAAGCTTTTAGAACGAAACAGATTTATTTAAATGGTTCGGATTGAATTCAAAAGATTCTTCGGACTTTGCTTTCAACATTTCAAGGCACATTAAACTTTCTACTACAAAGATCCTCTCAATGACCTTCAACAAGGAAGTTGAGCGTTAAACCATAAAGACTGTTCCTTAAAAGACAGGTTCTTCACCGCTTTTAACCAAAAATATATTCCGCCACTTCGGTTATGGTTGAAACCCCAACGCACTTTATCCCTTTTGGGTTCAAACCTTTTAAATTTCCCTTGCTTAAGATGAGTTCTTCAAAGCCCAACTTGTGTGCTTCGGCCACGCGTTGTTCAATTCGGCTCACTGGCCGAACTTCTCCAGATAGTCCTATTTCACCAACAAAGGCCATTTGTGTTGGAAGGGTAATGTTCTCGTAGGAGGATAAAATCGCTACGGCAATTCCCAAATCCGCTCCGGGGTCATCGAGTCGAAGACCACCTGCTACATTTACAAAAACATCTTGAATTCCGAGTTTAAAACCACATCGTTTTTCTAAAACAGCCAGCAACATATTTAACCGTCGCAGGTCGTAACCATTGGCATTTCGTTGCGGGGTTCCGTACACGGCCGTACTTACAAGTGCCTGTGTTTCAATCATTAGTGGCCGAACACCTTCTAATGCAGCAGTTATGGATATGCCCGATAATAAATTCTCTCGATTGGAAATAAGAACTTCGGAAGGATTGGAAACTTCTCGTAAACCGGAGCCAACCATTTCGTAAATACCCAGTTCGGAAGCCGATCCAAATCTATTTTTAACAGCGCGCAAAATGCGATATACGTGGTGCCGATCTCCTTCAAATTGCAGGACCGTATCCACCATGTGTTCCAAAATTTTAGGGCCGGCAATTTGGCCATCTTTGGTAATGTGCCCAACCAAAAAAACCGCCGTGCCATTTTCTTTTGCAAAACGCAAGAGCTGGCTGGCACATTCTCGAATTTGAGTGATGCTGCCAGGTGCGGAGTCAACCGTGCGGGTAAAAAGGGTTTGGATGGAATCCACCACCACCATAAAAGGTTTTATCTTTTTAACTTCTTTAAAGATGTCTTGGATTTCGGTGGCAGCTAAAATAAAACAGTCTTCATTCTTAATACCAATCCGATCTGCGCGCATCTTTAATTGGTTTTCGCTTTCCTCACCACTTACATATAAAACTTTTTGACCAATGTTTAAAGCCAACTGCAACATTAAGGTGGATTTGCCAATGCCAGGTTCGCCACCAATTAAAACTAAGCTGCCATCTACGATGCCCCCGCCTAAAACCCGATTGAGCTCTTCATCTGGAGTAACCGTTCTTCTGTCTGGCCCAGATTCAAGACTGTTTATGGATTTGGCGCCCTTCGATTTTTGCGGCTTATCATCTGAAACCCAGGCCGGTACATGCTGATGTCCTCCAACAGCCTTCTCAATAATATCTTCTTGATAGGTATTCCACTCTTTGCAACTTGGGCAATGCCCTATCCATTTTGAAGAGGAAGCACCGCAATTGGTACAGTTAAATACAACTTTAGCTTTGGCCATTCGTCCGTTCGTTAACTCAAATCGTTCTGTGCTCAAACATAGCCGTATTTCTCACAATAAAACAGCTACTTGCGCATTAATTGATGTGTATGAAAGGTCTCAAATACAAATAGATATTGAAATAGACAAAATGAATAAAGAAATTTTCTATTTTTGCCCGTGTTCAGAAATTATATAACATTAGGAATAATGAAAAAAACAATCGTAATGATTCTCGCTCTTGGTTTGATCTTTGGCATCAATACTATGGCACATGCTCAAAAAGACACTACAAAAACAGATTCGAATGCAACCGCTACCAGCGCCGTTGTTGATGACTCCAGCGCTACTTCGGTAGCAGATCTTGATGCAGCCACAAAAGAAGTTAAGGCCAAGAAAAAAGGTGATCCAATTAAGGTTATCAGAGAGAAGTTTATTGAAGGTAAGGCCGCATTTATGGCGCTTCCGCTTCTTTGTCTAATTTTAGGTATGGCCATTGTAATTGAACGGCTTATCAGCTTATTCTCGGTTCCTGTTAACTCCAGCAAGTTTATTGCTAAGGTTGAGGAGGCCCTGCAAGCCGGCGGTATTGATGCAGCACAAGATATTTGCAGAAATACACGTGGACCTGTTGCTAGCATATTTTATCAAGGCTTATCGCGAGCCGATGAAGGAATTGAAATGGTTGAAAAATCAGTTGTTTCGTATGGTTCTGTGCAAATGGGACAATTGGAAAAAGGCTTGGTTTGGATTTCTTTATTCATTGCTTTGGCTCCGATGTTAGGTTTCATGGGTACTGTAATTGGTATGATTGATGCGTTTGACGCCATCGAAAATGCAGGTGATATTTCTCCAGGGGTTGTGGCAAGTGGTATTAAAGTGGCACTTTTAACAACGGTTGCTGGTTTAATAGTAGCTATTATACTTCAAGTGTTTTATAATTTATTGGTTTCTAAAATCGATTCAATTGTAAATAACTTAGAAGATTCATCGATTCACTTAGTGGACATGATGATTAGAAACGATGTTGTAAACACGAAATAAGAAAGTATGCCGTCACAGAAAATAATAACGTACATATATTACGGAATCGTTTTGGTCCTTGCGATCATTGGTTTTGTTGCCATATGGGGTGCTGCAGAAGATCAAGTTCCCAAGGTATCCTTCGCGCTTTGGCAATCCGTAATTTACACAGCAATTGCTGCTGTGGTTGGTATTGGTGCCAGCGTATATTTGATAGCCAAAGATATTAAGAGCAGCATAGGTGACATCATTGGAGCAGCCGTTTTAGTCCTTGCGTTCTTCTTGATTAAAGGAGGCGCAGGCAAGCTGGAAATGCCTCAGAAAATGATGGACAATGGAGTTACGGCCTTTGAGATGACCGCAGCACATGCTGGGTTGTGGATAAGTTTTGTTCTCATAATTGGAGCCATGGTAATTGCCATCGTTTCGGGAGTTAAAAGCGCAATGGAATAAATTAATAGAAGTCGAATGGCAAGAAAAAGCAGGGGTATACCGGAAATAAATGCAGGTTCGATGGCAGACATCGCCTTTCTTTTACTTGTATTCTTTTTGGTAACAACCACAATGGATACCGATAAAGGCTTGCGGGTATTATTGCCTCCTCCTATTGATCCGAACTTTAAACCACCAGATACCAAACAATACGAACGAAATGTATTGGAAATATTGGTAAACTCGAACGATCAACTCTTGGTTGAAAAGCAATTGATGAGCGTGCAAGAATTAACCAATATGGTGAAAAAACACATCACCAATGAAGGTCGTCTTCCAAACTTTGCAGAATCATCTACAAAGGCCATTGTATCGTTGAAAAACGATCGGAGCACAACCTACGAGCGATATGTGCAGGTTTATAACGAACTAATGCGCGCCTATAATGAGGTGCGAAACGATTACAGCTTAAACAAGTACGGTAGATCCTTTGATGATTTGCCAGACAACAGCGATGAGGCTGATGAAATCCGAAAGAAATATCCTTTAAAGATTTCTGAAGCAGAACCCGTTGCAATTGGAAGTTAAATAAAGAAGAAAAGCAATTATGTCAAAATTTAGAAAAGATGGAGGGAAGGCCATGCCGGCAATCAATACTTCGGCGCTACCGGATATCGTTTTTATGCTGCTGTTTTTCTTTATGGTGGCAACTAAGATGCGGGATCCAAACATCTTAGTTAAAACGGCCGTTCCTCAAGTATCGGAAGTTGAAAAGGTTGAAAATAAATCGTGGGTTATTAAAATTCTTGTAGGTCCTCCAATAGATGAATCTATGGGTACCACTCCTCGAATCCAATTAAACGATAAGTTTGGAAGCGTAGATGATATTCAGGATTTTATCATTGTTGAACGCTCGGGTTTTGATGAGAATGTAAAACCAATGCTTACCACGTCGATCAAGTCGGATGTTGAAGTTCGAATGGGTCTAATACAAGATATTAAACAAGAACTGAGATTAGTGAATGCACGTAAGGTGTTATACTCTTCTAATCCAGGACAAGTGAAGGAAAAATAAATTGCGGGTCAATCGTTCAAAAAGAGACTTTCGAGTCTCTTTTTTTTTGAGTTTTTTGTTGATTGGGTATAACCTCGCTCAAGACCCCCACCCCTCAGGTGAGCAAATTACGGGTCTTTAAATTCATTGAAACTTATAGGTCCTGTTCATTCTCGAATGCATCTATCCAACGTATAAACTACGTCTTCTAGGAAGTACTTTTTTTGACTTAATTTTACCTCGAAATTCATGTCACTTCGATTAAAAGAAATACAGCAACCCATTGCCAAAGAACTGGAAGTCTTTGAGAAGCGTTTCCGACAAAACATGAAGAGTAGGGTGGCCTTGCTCGACACCATTATGGGCTACATCGTAAAACGGAAGGGAAAGCAAATGCGCCCCATGTTCGTTTTACTATCGGCCAATCTCTTCGGCAAAATTAATGAACGATCGTATCGGGGGGCTTCACTGGTGGAACTTCTACATACCGCAACCTTAGTACACGACGATGTGGTTGATGATGCGGATAAACGACGTGGATTCTTTTCCATTAATGCACTTTGGAAAAACAAGGTGGCAGTGCTGGTTGGCGATTACCTCTTATCAAGAGGCTTACTTCTGGCCATCAGAAATAAAGATTACGACATGCTCGAAATACTTTCGGAAGCGGTTGAACAGATGAGTGAGGGAGAACTGATCCAGATGGAAAAAGCTCGGCGCTTGGATATTACTGAAGAGGTTTATTACGACATTATTTCAAAGAAAACGGCGTCACTCATTGCCAGTTGCTGTGCCATTGGAGCTGCATCCACCACAAATGATGAAGGGGTTATTGAAAAGATGCGCGACTTTGGATTGAACGCTGGAATTGCCTTCCAAATAAAAGATGATTTATTTGATTATGGACAAGAGGACGTTGGCAAGCCAACGGGCATCGATATCAAAGAAAAGAAGATGACCTTGCCCTTGATTTATGCACTTAATCAAGCGGACTATTCCGAGCGAAAACGAATAATCCGAATTATAAAATCGGATAAAAAATCTAAAACGAATGTTGCGGAGGTTCTCAACTTTGTTTCCAAGCTTGGGGGCATTGAATACGCACGGAAACACTTGCAAAGCTATCATCAAAAAGCAATTGACATCTTAAACAGCATTGAAGGTGAAACTGACACGAAGTACATGCTTGACTTGGTGAATTACGTTATTGAGCGAAAAAAATAAATTCAGCAATTAATACGGAATATCAACCGTCCAAGCACCACGGAAATCGCCTACTTCACAATTAAAGGCCTTATCGGTTGGATACATCGCCTTAATCGTTTCAAAATTTTCGGCAGTATACCCGTTGTCCTTAGACCCATGGCAGCTTAAGCACATAGGTTTAACCACAATTGGACTAAAATACGTGTACATGGAATGGTTCTTTTCAAAGATCACAGGCGTTAGAGGTTTCCCATTTTTTACGGCGTATTCAAAAACTTCAAGTACATTACTTTCATCATAACTTGGACTGTTTAGCTTGTTTCGATATTTTTTACTCACCCGCCTGATGCGCATGCCGTGAACTTTTTGCAAGCTGTCAATGATCAAGTTTGCGTTTGCATTGCAATACTTCATCGCATGTTCAACGCCACCTTCCGCCAGTGCCCCTTTTAGCTTGCCCATAAGCGCATTTTGAGCTGCTTCTACCACCGTGGCGCCTTTTGCCTTTAATTCATCCATTTTGGCGTCATCTCCTTTTGGAGAACCACCGCTGCATCCAATAATTAGTGTGCTGGAAACAGCGAAGAATAAAGCGAGTGCTATTGTTATGTTCCTTTTCATATGAAGTAACTTATGTATTGATAAAGGGCCTATTTGTTGACAAAGATATCTCAGTGAATTGGAAAGTTGGAATTATTTGCCTTGAATTCGAAGCTCAACACATTTCGCACGTTCGTTTAAATACCATTATAGTTTTAGTATTCTTGATAAATGCAAATCCATGAAGTTGATACAGGACAAGTGAACTTGAATCGCCTAAATACTTGCTCGAGCATCAATTATTGCTATTCGAAATATTTCTGGCTTATCTACATGTAAGGCAATGGTTTTGAAAGTTTTACGAATTCCCCACAAACCAATTAGCGTGTAATCTTTTGAGCATTGAATCAAAACGTTGTGCCGTTCTAACTCTCCTAACGGTGATAATTTTTTAACACCTTGGTCTTTGGTTAAGTTGGCTCTTGAAAGTTCAACGCAAACTACATCGTTCAGTTTAATTTCGACTTCGTTCAGAATTCCATATCGCAAAACAAGGGCATCCTTAGTGATTAAAATAGGACGATGAGCAAGAGATTGTGCAAATCCAATGACTTGAATTCCTGCGTAGATGCTTAGTCCGGATAGTATCCAAGCAGCTGTAGCATTCCAACGCATTAATAAAAGGTGGATTACAAAGGTTTCAACAGCAATAATGAGCACAAGGCCCCATAGCAGAGCCGGTGTACCACTGCGTTTGTGGTTGGTAAATTCATTATTCAAAGTTGATCTAGACTTCCACTTAAAAAGTCCATAGTAAAATACAGCCACTTCAGTAGCGAGAGGCATTACGAACTTTCGTGGAATTATTTCCCTACAAGCGGTAATCAATTGGGTAAAAAAGTCGCTCGAAGTATGTTCTAAAGTCTTTACTTTATTTATTCTGTTTCGGACCTTAATAACGATGAAGGCCAACACGCCAACTTCGAGTATGGGCAGCATCCATTGCGTAAATTGTTTTAAGAACGCCTGATTGGCGTCCGGCAAGAAGTAGGTGCCAATGAACAATCCAACAAATATAACCGGAATGGTTGTGGTTGTGGGAACCCTAGTTTTTCGTATGAATCGAACTCAGGTTAATAGATATTCAAACCATGGAAATTTTTGTGGAGGATCTAGTGGATGACGGTAGAACATGTTTTCTTTGAATTATGTTGCTAAGATATGACTTCAGAATTAGTTTTCAAAGAAGCCCTTGCCACGTTGGTAGAGCGGGTTGTTAAATATTCAATTCTCCGATTAACTTTGTTATTCATAAAAATACCATCATGATTATAACCACCACCGAAACCATTCCAAACAAAGAAATCTCTGAAATTCTTGGAGTATGCCGAGGCAGCACCGTTCGAGCAAGAAACATTGGTCGCGACATCTTTGCCGGCCTTAAAAACATTGTTGGCGGCGAGATTGAAGAATACACCAAGCTGCAGGCAGAATCACGCGAGCAAGCCATGGAGCGAATGATTGCCGATGCAGAAAGCATGGGTGCCGACGCCATTGTGAACATGCGCCTAACTACGGCTATGATTATGCAAGGAACGGCTGAAATTCTTGCTTATGGTACGGCTATAAAGTTTAAATAAATTGGTAGTTATGGATGCGATAACAATGGCAGTTGTAGCCTTTCAAGCATTGATTTTGGCAGCTGGATTGGTTGCCCTTATTTATCTGGTCTTTAGAAGATTGGAGATTAAAAAACGCGAAAGCTTTGAGAAGCGCGACAATTGAGTCTTCGAGTTTTAAAACGTTAGAGTCAAAATGAAATGGGTACTCTTTTTCCTGGTTGCCTGTCTTTACGCCAGCATTGGTTTTGGCGGTGGATCGGGATATTTAGCCATTCTTTCTTTTACAGAATTAAATCACAATCACCTTAGGTTTATTGCCCTGGCTTGTAACATCTTAGTGGTTGCATATGGGTCGTATCAGTACATCCAATCCGGGTATTTTAAGTGGAAGAAAGTTCTACCTATTGTAGCCTTAAGCGTGCCTGCATCCTTTTTTGGAGCGCAAGTCATGCTCAACCCTTCTACGTTTTTTTTCATCTTGGGAATTGCGCTTCTTGCCGCCGGAATTTTGATGATCTGGCAACTCAAAAATCGAAACAATAACCGAAGCTCATTGCCAAAAACTGGATGGATGTGGCAAAACACCTTGATTGGAGGAGGAATTGGTTTTATATCTGGAATGGTTGGCATTGGTGGAGGAATCTTCCTTTCTCCATTGCTGTTTTTAACCAAGTGGGCGGAAGCGCGAGTGATTGCCGCTACGGCGAGCTTCTTCATTTTGGTGAATTCATGTGCTGGAATTCTAGGTTTGGTAATGAACCAACAACAAGTTCCATCGTTTAAAACGCTGTGGCCTTATTTGCTCGCCGTGCTCATTGGTGGTATCATTGGTTCAAGACTCAGTATTAAGTGGCTAGAACCCAAGTGGATAAAGGGCTTTACGGCAATATTGGTTATCTTTGCGGCAATCAGAATGCTTTATAAAACATCGATGCTATGATAAAAATATTGGCTTTTGGTGCAGCGGTAGACGCTGTGGATCAACGGGAATTTGAGCTTAGCTTAGATTCAGAATCTGCTTTATTGGAAGTTGTAAATAAGCTCTATGAACGATATCCCAAACTGCTTAAACTTCCATCAGCGGCTTTTGCCATTAATGAAGAATACGCAACGTTAGAGCAAATAATAAAACCCGGAGACACCTTAGCAATAATTCCACCGGTAAGTGGAGGCTAGAGCAGCGCTCTTTTGGTAAAATAAGACCTAATAAGAAGGATGATGGCTATTGTTATCAATTTTGTACTTTCAACTTTCATAACAACAAACGCTACCAGTAGTAGAATTGTTGTTGTTGAAATGACTTTTTTTCTGGTTTTAATTCTTTGGTTAATAAGCGGTTGCAATTCGAATGTGAACCAAGCAGCAAGTATTGCAAATCCGCTCGATCAAGGTTCCATAAGCACAAGCACTACCGGGGTATTGAGCGAAGTGGACCAATACGCTGCCGACCATCCAAATTCGAACCTTTCCAGTGCTTCGTTCGGAACTACAGATAAAGGTTCCATGACAAATGGCAAACTGCTTCCTTTTCAAGTTGGATGCTTGACCTATTTTGATACTTCAAGCTATTTAGCGGGACGGGCATATATAAACGATCAACTCTTGCTCACAACCAAGGCCGTTGCAGACACGCTTTCTTCATGGTACCCCGAACGCAACTTTTGCATTATGGAGACCGGTTTTGAGAAAGGTGGGCCACTGCCTCCACACCGAACGCACCAAAATGGTTTGAGTATGGATGTGATGATTCCACTCAAAAAAGGGGATCAACCGTTTTACGATCTGGATGGATTGGGTGCTCCACACTATGGCCTTGAGTTTGATAACAGAGGACAACTTCGTTCGAATACGGAGGTTGTGGTGGATTTCGAAACCTTGGGTGGATTGATTTATGCCTTCCAACTGTGTGCAAAAAACCAGAATATGTGCATTGCTAAAGTGCTACTCAAAACAGAGTTTAAAGCACTGCTATTTAATACAGTATACGGAAAAAAGTTATTGAAAGAGGAGGTGTATTTTGCGCAAAGTTTAACGCCAATGATAAATTCCTTACACGACGATCATGTTCATTTGGATTTCAAATTTAAATCAACGGAATAAATGAGTGAAGTAAATTCGAACATCCTGTTATCGCCCGAGCCATTACTTCGGGAGGATATAGATCGATTTGTTGAACAAACAGATTGTGGAGGAGTAGTTTATTTTGTTGGCAATGTGCGTAACACAACGCAGAACAAGGCCGTTGAAAATCTTTTCTTTGAAGCATACGAGCCAATGGCCATAAAGGAATTGCAGAGAATTGCCGATGCCATTTTAGCCGAATTCGATGTAAAAAGAGTTGCCATTCATCACCGACTGGGAACTGCTTTGGTTGGGGAAACGGCTGTAATCATTGGCGTGTCGGCGCCACACCGTGATGCCGCCTTCAAAGCCTGCCAATTTGCAATCGACACTTTAAAGAAATCCGTACCCATTTGGAAGAAGGAATACTTTGCCGATGGTGGTGTTTGGGTTTCTCCAAACCCATAAGATTTCCAATCAAACACACCTACCTTTGCACCGGCAATGAAGTTTAGCGATTACAGAATTAACGACCAGCTGAAAGCGAATATCGAGACGATGGGCTTTAAAAAACCCACGGATATTCAATTCAAATCGATACCACCAATTTTAAGGCGTGAGGATGTTTTGGCTATCGCACAAACGGGAACCGGAAAAACCGCAGCCTTTGTCATACCCATTATACATAACTTGCTGAAAAACAAGGCTAAACATGCCGATGTGCGGTGTGTTGTTATGGTGCCAACGCACGAGTTAGCTCAACAGATTGCGAAGGTTTTTGTTCAATTTTCTGAGAAGCTTACACTTCGAACCGTTGCTATTTACGGTGGTGTATCGCAAGATGAACAAATCGAAGATCTGAAACGAGGGGTAGACATATTAGTGGCAACTCCAGGCCGCTTATTCGACCTACGCAGCCAAGGCTACATTGAGCTGCAAAACCTCGAAATCTTAATCTTAGATGAGGCAGACTACATGCTCGACCTAGGCTTTATCAACGACATAAAGGACTTACTTCATTTCATTCCCAAGAAACGTCAAACGCTTTTCTTTTCGGCCACCATCGATGATCGGATTAAAAAGCTGGCGTATTCGATTGTTAAGAACCCCATGCGAATTCAAATTTCGCCAAAGAACCCAGTGGCAAAGACTGTGGAACACGGCGTTGTTTTTATTCCACACGACGATAAACGTTTCTTTTTGGAGCGGATTGCAAAGGAATACCCAGAAGCGAAAATTCTGGTTTTTGTTCGAACCAGAGTGCGAGCCGAACGCGTTAAAAAAGCCATGGAACGCGTTGAAATTCAATCGGTAACCATGCACGGTGAAAAAGATCAGGAAGAACGTCAAGTGGCTTTAAACAGCTTCGTTAATTCCGACTGTAAGATGCTGATTGCCACGGATGTAAGTGCTCGAGGCATTGATGTGCCCAATGTTGATTTGGTGATTAACTACGACTTTCCTGAGCGACCTGAGAACTACGTTCACCGAGTTGGAAGAACAGGCCGTGGCTCAAAGCAAGGACAAGCAATAGCCTTTTGTGGTGATGATGAAAAACCCATGTTATTGGATGTTGAAACTTACCTGGGCGCATCAATTAACGTAATAAAGCTAGAACATGGATATTATCAAGAAACCATCGATTTTAGCGCAGAGGTAAAATCGGATTGGAAGACGCTCATAAAAGAGGAAGAAAGCTTTCTAGCCGAAAAGAAGAAAAAGAAGAATGCCAATATCGCGGCAAAAGCGAGAAAAAAGCTAAATCCTAAGAAATCCAAAACGAAAACAAAGACAAAACCAAAACGCAAAGGATGAGTTTGTCGTAAACCGCGTTCTTAATTCATCAATATGCGCGGCTGTCGTTCTTTTCCATGAAGAACACAAACGACTTATTTACTACCTTGTTGCCGCCCGGAGTTGGATAATTTCCTGTAAAATACCAATCGCCTAAGTGGTTGGGGCAAGATTTGTGAAGATCTTCAACTCGCTGATAAACAATGTCTACCGTTGCTTTCATGTTGGAAGGCGTTACCAAAACGGCAATTTCATCGGTAATTTCTTGGTCGTTAAACAAGTCGTATAAGTCTTTTACCACATTGCGCATTTCTTCAATGGGTTTTTCAAGCTCTAACTTACATTCGTCGTAAACCTTGTCGAGAATGCTCATTCGATTGCTTTTCTCCAACAAACTCAACACGGCTCTGAATGCAACAAACTCATTAATACGGCTCATGTCGATGCCGTAACAATCGGGATATTTTATAATGGGAGCACTGCTGGCAATAACCACCTTTTTTGGGTTCAACCGGTCGAGTATCTTTAAGATGCTGGTTTTTAGTGTAGTGCCTCGAACAATTGAGTCGTCTACAATAACCAAGGTATGATAATCTTTATTCAGAATACCATAGGTTACGTCATATACATGACCAACCATATCCTCCCGATCTTTGTCTTGCGTGATGAAGGTTCGCATCTTTACGTCTTTCACCAATATTTTCTCGCGGCGAATTTTTAGGTTCAGAATTTCATCGATTGCCGATGGATCTGGATTCGGGCCCAGCCGGAGAATGCTTTCGCGCTTGTATCGATCTAAGTAGCGATATATGCCATCAATTACACCATAAAAGCTGGTGGAAGCAGTATTGGGAATGTAGCTAAACACCACTGGACGAAGGTCGTTATTGAGTTTTAGCAGTATTTGTTTCGACAATCTACGGCCAAGTTCTTGACGCTCTAAGTAGATGTCGGCATCACTTCCTCTCGAAAAATAGATGCGCTCGAACGAACACGACTTCTTTTCTTGCGGCTCAAGTATTTGGACGTTTTTATAGCTGCCGTCTCGATTAATGATCATGGCACTTCCCGGGTTCAATTCTTTGATATCGCCCAGTTTTAAATTGAACGCTGTCATGATGGCGGGTCGCTCAGAAGCTGCCACAAACACCTCATCGTCAACATAATAGAATGAAGGGCGGATGCCGATTGCATCTCTGATTATGAAGGAATTACCATCGCCAACCATGCCAACCATGTTAAAACCGCCGTCTAGATTACGAAAGGCATTGCGAATCACGTTTTCTAAATCAAGGTTTTGTTTTATGAGATCGGCAATTTCAAGATTATCTGAAGTTTGTTCTCGGTATTTGTGAAAAAGGCTTTGGTTTTCTTCATCTAAAAAATGTCCAATCTTTTCCAACATTGTTACATTGTCGGATATTTCCTTGGGGTGCTGGCCCAAGTCGATCAAGAGCTTATACAACTCATCCACATTGGTCAAATTGTAGTTTCCAGCCATAACCAAAGAACGGCTCATCCAGTTGTTTTGTCGGAAGAAGGGGTGGATGTTTTCTAAGCTATTTTTTCCGTGGGTAGCGTACCGCAAATGGCCCAAGAGCAATTCTCCTGCGTACGGAAAGTTTTGCTTCAGCCAAACGGGATCTTCAACCTTGGTTTGATCTAAGGCATCGTAGGTGTTCAAAACCTCTTCAAATACATCAGCCAGGGCGTTTTTGGTGTTACTCCGCTTACGAGCAACGTAGCGTTTGCCGTAATCCGGATCCAGTTTAATGGTAGCTAAGCCTGCTCCATCCTGACCTCGGTTTAATTGCTTGGCCATCATCAGTTGCAGCTTCTTTACACCGTAAAGTGCCGAGCCATATTTTTCCTGATAAAAGGCTATGGGTTTCCGTAATCGGATGAATGCGATGCCGCATTCGTGCTTTATTTCATCGCTCATTATGTGAACTTGAGCGAGCAAATTTAGGGTAATTCTTTTCCCTATGCTATTGATGATTTAGTTTATTGCAATGCGCTTATTTAAAGTGGATTCTGATATCATTTATCTTCCCACAATCAGGTAAAATCGCATCTGCCCTTGAAGCAAAAATAAAATCCAAGTATCTTGCGCACATCAAATGCAAAACATTCACATCATAAATGGCCCAAATCTCAACTTGTTGGGCAAACGCGAACCTGAAATATATGGGAATGAGGATTTTGAAGCAGTATATAAACGGCTTCAAAATTCGTATAAGCAGCTGAACATCAGCTATTTTCAATCGAATATTGAGGGGGAGTTGGTTAATAACCTACAAGAAAACGGTTTTGGTCAAACTACCATCATACTCAATGCTGCGGCCTATACGCATACTTCCATTGCCATTGCGGATGCCGTTGCAGCCATTACTGCGCCCGTTATTGGATTGCACATCAGCAACATCTATCAGCGCGAAGAAGTGCGCCACATCGATCTTTTAGCCAAACATTGCAAGGCCTGCCTTTTTGGTTTTGGTTTGGATGGATATCGGATGGCCATCGATCACGTTTTGAATTTGAGCAACCCGTAATTACAAAAGGTCTACCAGTTCTTTTGCTGTCTGCTTGCTGAGTGCAATACCCATTCCACCTAAACCAACAGCTGCATATACATGTGGTTCTACTACACCAATAAAGGGCAGTTTGGTAGTTCGCACTCCCATGGTTCCAGCCCAGGCACTATCGATTTCAATTTCCATTCCTGGACAAATTTTGGTGCTTAGCACTTGTTTTAAGATCATCTGAATTTCTGGGCTAACGTCTTCACTTTCTGTATGCTCCGCTGATTTTCGCAAGTGCCTACCACCGCCCAACAAAATTCGGTTGCCCACATTTCGGAAGTAGAAGTAGCCCTTAGTCGCATGAAAATTCCCTTTGGGTTTTAGGTTGTGGATTGGCTTCGTAATTAGTACTTGTCCACGCGCCGGTTGAACATCCGTACCCGAAATTAAATGGGGAGCTAAAGCATTGGTGCAAATCACAACGTTTTTGGATTTTATTTGATCTTGAGAAAGCGTTAGAAGTACATCGCCTGTTTCATCCCTTTCAAAATGTTTTACATCCACACCAAGCAATATTTCAATTCCAGCTTTTTTGCATTGTTGCAACAACTCCTTATGGAGCTTAACCGGGTCTATTTGAAACTCCATTGAATTGTAAAGGGCAATTGGGTTAAAATTCATACCCAGGTTCGACACGCCTTTCTTCACCAAACAAGAATTAACTCCAGTGGCTTGAGCAATAACGTCGTTCACATATCCAAGCTTAGAAAACACTTCGGTTTGCCATTCCTGCTCTGTTTCAAAAAACACTTCATATCCACCCGATTCATCTAAACCGATGTTGAAGATTTTTCCAAAGGCTCTAAGTTCTTGAAGACCTTTAAAGCGCCGTTTAATCAAATCAACACATTCATTTTCAGATAGTTGATCAAGGTCATCTAAGATTTCTCCTGCGGTTCCAAAACAACCAAAGCCTGCGTTTTTGGTGCTTGCTAATGCCCCCGAAACGGATCGTTCAAGGAGTACAAGTTTGGCATTGGGTTTTTTTTGCTGTAATAAAAGCGCTGTTTGCAAGCCCGTATATCCTCCTCCAACAATGGCGTAATCGAAGGTGGTTTCATTTTGTATTTCCCAAAAAGATTTATTCAAAGCTTTCAGTTAGATGTGCAAGGTAAAATTGATTTTGGAATCTCTTTACGCATCAAAGAAAAAATAATTCGTTCTTTTGTGCAAACGGCGAGGTCTATGGAAAATCGGTTAACAAAGTTGCTAAACATTAAATACCCAATTATTCAAGCAGGCATGATTTGGTGCAGTGGTTGGGAACTGGCCAGCGCATCGAGTAATGCCGGTGGTTTGGGTGTAATTGGCGCTGGAAGTATGTACCCAGATGTTTTACGAACCCACATTGCCAAGGCCAAGGCTGCTACATCCAAACCTTTTGGAGTGAATGTGCCATTGCTTTATCCAGACATCGAAGAACTCATTGATATCGTTTTAAAAGCGGAGGTTCCGATCGTAATTACTTCGGCGGGAAATCCGGGAACGTGGACGGCCAAATTAAAAGCAGGAGGTTGTACGGTGATTCATGTAATTGCCAATCAAAAATTTGCATTAAAAGCAGTTGCTGCTGGTGTAGATGCAGTAGTGGCTGAAGGCTTTGAAGCCGGCGGCCACAACGGAATTGAAGAAACCACAACGATGTGTTTAATTCCCGAGATATGTTCGGTAGTTGATGTTCCTGTGATAGCAGCGGGAGGTATTGGCAGTGGAAGAGCCATTGCGGCCGCCATGGCCCTAGGTGCTGATGGTGTTCAAATTGGGAGCCGTTTTGTTGCAAGTAAGGAATCGTCGGCGCATCAAAACTTTAAATCCGCGGTGGTTGAAGCAAAAGGCGGAAGTACCAAGCTCATGCTTAAAGATCTTATGCCGGTTCGATTGTTGCGAAATCCCTTCTTCCAACTCTTGCAAGAAGCCGATGAACGCTGTGCCACCAAAGAGGAGAAGCTTCAAATACTTGGACGAGCACGTGCCAAGCGAGGCATGTTTGAAGGCAATTTGGACGAGGGAGAATTGGAAATTGGTCAAGTAAGTGCTATGCTATCTTCGGTTGAAAGTGTGGCGGATATTTTTAAGAGCTTGGTGGATGAGTATAATGTCACGATCAAGAAATTGAAGAAAATGGCCATGTAATTTATTTATAGAATCAGAAGCTTTAACGTTTGTCTATGATTATCTGCGGTATTTATATTCACAAAGTAGAGGCCGGGTAAGACATTCAGGGGAATGATAATTTCTCCATTTTGAAGCATGCAATCGGATGAAGTCATCAATTGCCCAGTTAAGTTAAAAATGGATATTTCATACATTGTTAAGGTCGTATTTTGATTTTTAAGCACTAAAATGTTATTGTCTAAAGGGTTCTTGTAGGTCCAAACGCTTTTACTGGATTGTTCCCTTGTCGGTGTGTTATCCGCACCACTTTTTTCTCGCCACGAACTTGGTATACATGTTAGGTTGTTCGCTAGATCTTTTTCAGACTCTTTAAGCAGGGTGTCGGTAACATTGTACAAGGATACCTTAACACAAAAAGGAATGGAATCAGCATTGCCAATAAATTCATAATTCAAGAAATGATTAATTTCAAAACTTTCATTTGGGGCCACATGCTTTCCCACTTTGATAAATACTCCATTTGTAATGATTGAACCAAATGTAAAATTGAAACGAACGTTGTCGTTCTCTTGCAACGTGTCCGGGCCGTTGTTCTTTACGTCAATGATAATGGTTTCATCAATAGGGCTATTATAAGTGTGAAATGAATCTGGTTGAATAATTCTTGGTTCTGTGTCGCAATAACGTGTTTGTGCCCTTATATTGATAAAAAGCAATATGGCCAAAAGAGTACAGGAAAGCCGAATCATTGTAGGAGGTATTTGATTGTTTGCGTACCTTCTTTTGATGTTATTTTTATGAAGTACAAACCTTCAGAAGCATCCAAAATTTTAATTACCAAGGTATTTGAAGACAAATTTCCCCTATCCACTTCAGTCGCTACTTTGCTTCCCAGAGTATTGATAATGGATATTTCTTTTGGCTGCATGTAAAGCCATCGAATATACACATCACCATAACCAGGATTCGGATATAGAAGGATTTTATGGTTTAATTCATTTCGATCAACTCCCAGCCCACTTCCTTTATGTTCAAGATTAATAATTGGTTGGTTGTCCTTCCGCTCTTCTTGGAACTCTGTCATTAAAATTCCATGTCCAAGGTCTGGTCCATAACAAAGAACACCATCACCTCCCAGCCCAAAGTTCATTGGATTTCTATCACTGCTCGCGTTAATACCTATTGTATCATCTACAAAAATGGTATCACCCGGTGCCACAATTCTGCCAATGTTTCTCGTTCGCTTTATGAATGATTTGCTGAAGTAATGTGCAGGTGTGTAAAACATTGTATCCTCTGAGAAAATGGTGTCAGGGCCATTGTTGACAATCTCAAGTGTAAAGTCAATAATTGTAGGAGATTGGATGGTGGAACCTTCTAAAGGTTTTTTTATCTTGACTTTTATGTCAGCAAAGCGAACTTGTGCATTGCCCGTTAGTACAAAGAACCATAAAAAGCATAAACTTAAAAGTTTTTTTAATTTGTTTTGATATAAAACGATTTTTATCATGGTTAATCAATAGGTTCAGTGGCACGAACATCACAGGAACAACATACTTCAACGACGGTCTCTATTGTTAATGGTTCACAGTCGTCAGGTGCGTTGGGACAGGGCTCAACTGAATATGATAGGTTCATTTTTATACATTTACAAGGCTCAGGCTCTGGTGCATCGTGAGGTGCCGTGGCATAAAGACAATCAGTACAGTACTCCTCAGGGATGTTGACTCCTGTGGTAATACCTTTCGGTATGGTTTGATTAAAATTAATGTCCCATCCAGCCGGTAACGGAGAACTTAGAGTCAAGGTAAAGTTACTTATTGCTCCACAAAAGCCCTCCAAATTATATTTTAAATTTGCCGTAAACGCATCAAATGTCAAGCAATCATCCGTTTCAAGCTCAAATACTTCATTTGGTTCTTTGAGATTCATGGCAATATAGTTTGAACCACCATCTAAAATCCAGTTCCCAGAGCCAAGTGGAATCTCCTTACCTGAGTTCGATTAATATTTGCAGGTTCAGATTTTTATAAAATTGTATAGTCGAAGCGTCCTGTTTGTAGGTTGACCGGGGTAAACCAAGAACGGATAATGAAGACTATGCGGCTTTATTAAAAAGCAAATTTCTCATTTCCACTTGTCAACAGCAATCTACTTCATAAAAATCGTTCAAAATAGCCCGCTATTTTTTCACAATTTTCATTCGCATCTCACTATTGACAAGCGTTCTGAACCGCAAGGATTAATCGAACTCAGGTTCCTTATATTCATACGGAATAATGATCACTGTTTTTGCGTCTTCATCAAAATGAAAAGTGTTGTCATTAAAGACAAACTCACCGTTTACATATTTTTTTCCAGTTGCCACATAGTCGTCCAATTCGCTAAAATATCGTGGATGAAAAGGTCCACCGTATTGAGCTAGCCCCATTTCATAATAATCAAAGCTTATTGGCAAACCACCTTCGTCGTACTGTCGAATCCACCAATACTCGGGATTTTCTGTCTCACTTGATGCTTGGACAAATTTGTAGAAACCTGAATTTAAGATGTTCTTAGTTTTATTTTGGTTGTCGAAGGTTACAAATTGGTAGCAGGATTGAAGCGATGGGACGTTGATTGTGCCTTGACCAAAGGCCGACAATGTGACTAAGAATAAAAAAGATGTTACAGAACAACGTTTAGGAAGGAACCAATGGTTTGCTGTTTGCTGTTTGCTGTTTGCATGATTGTTTTTTATGCAAAATACTCATTCTATTGTTTAGTTACAAACAAGAATGATAGTTTTTTTGTTGTAATCTCGCACCTCCAAAAGGCGCCTTCACATCTTGGAATATCAAGTACATACGTTTAGCAACAACATCCGACTGGTTTACAAGCAGAGCTTTCACACCCGAATTGTGCACAGCGGGATTTTTATTGACACCGGATCGAGGGATGAGAAAGCCAATGAAGTAGGACTTGCACACTTGCTCGAGCACATGCTCTTTAAAGGAACTCAAAAGCGCAATCCACATCAAGTAATCAATCGATTGGAAGTTGTGGGCGGCGATTTGAATGCCTACACCACCAAAGATAAAACCTGTGTATATGCCAGTGTGGTGAAAGAACACTTTGGCCGAGCCATTGAGCTGTTGGTGGATGTGACCTTTAATTCGACTTTTCCTACCAAAGAATTGGCAAAGGAAAAAAAGGTAATCTACGAAGAAATCGACATGTATCTCGACTCGCCGGATGAAAAGATCTTTGACGAATTTCAGGAACTGTTTTATCCAAACCACACCTTGGGCAACAACATCCTGGGCAGCAAAGAAACCGTAGCATCGTTTAGTACACAAAACCTCAACGACTTTATTTTCAACAACTACTTTGGCAATGAAATTTTGATGGTAGTGGTGGCACCCATCAGTTTTAACCAAGTTCTCAAAACGTGTTCGAGGTATTTAGAAGCCCTTCCAACCAAAACCGGCAAAAAGATTCGAACGGCCCCCTCAATTGCTCCGGTGTTTACCGAAATAAAAAACGATAGCTTTAGTCAGGCCCATGTGCTAATGGGTGGCAATGCCTTTGCGCTCAATCACGACAAACGCCATGTGTTGATGTTGCTGTCTAACCTTTTGGGTGGGCCGGGAATGAATTCTTTGCTCAATCTCCAACTCCGCGAGAAGCACGGCTATACCTACGGCGTAGAATGTGCCTATCAGGCGCTTACGGATACGGGCTTGGTAAGCATTTATTGGAGCACGGATCCTAAAAACTTAACGAAAAGCAGAAAGGCCATCGACACCACTTTATACAAGCTCATTGACAAAGAGCTCACTCCTGCACAGCTCAAAAAATACAAGACTCAGTTCAAAGGTCAAATGGTGATGGCCGAAGAAAGCAATTCGAGCATGATGTTCGTGCTGGGCCGCAGCCTCCTCGACATCGGCACTGTAGATTCTTTGGAACACATCCTTTCTCGCATCGATGCTGTTACGGCCACAGACCTAAGAGAAGTGGCCGAAGAAGTGTTGAATCCGGCCATGATGTCGACGCTGATTTATCATCCAGGATAGGGGCGAATTGCATTCGCCCCTATCCTGGATGCATTCGCCCCTATCCTGGATGCATTCGCCCCGATCCTGGATGCATTCGCCCCGATCGCATTTGCCAAGGATGGGGAATGGAAATTCAATTGACAAGGGCGAATGCAATTCGCCCCGACAGTGCAATTCGTCCCCATCAGATTTAAACAATAATTGCTATATTTGATTAGACCAAACAGCATTAACTTAATATCGTAGCCAATTAGGCCGTAGGTTTTCCAACATTTAGCGTTTTAAGAATGGAGTTTTGCTATCTCAGTAAGCAAAATTTAGATATTTTCCTGAAGGCTTCCTTGTTGTAAATGCGTGTCAAGCGTTGGATATTGGGAAGTTCATCACAAATTAGAGAACCAAACTCGATCAGAATGAACCATAAACCAAAATACAATCCACAGATTCATCACCGACGATCAATCCGATTAAAAGGATATGATTACGCCCAAGCAGGGTTATACTTTATTACCCTGTGTTGTAAGGATAGAAAATGTTTATTTGGAGAAATTGTGTCGGGGAATGGTGTCGGAGCGGAAATGGTTTTGAATGAATTTGGACGAATTGCCCATAACGAATGGTTAAAAACACCCGAATTACGACCCAACATAGAATTAGGTGATTTTGTTATAATGCCCAATCATCTGCACGGTATCATCAAAATCATCCACAGGGGCGAATGCAATTCGCCCCGTAATACAGAATCGTGTTCAGAGATAGGCGGCGAATCGCATTCGCCCAAGAATGTAAATTCAATTGACAAGGGCGAATGCAATTCGCCCCGACGTTGCAATTCGCCCCGACAGACCGTGGGAGCCATTGTTCGAGGATATAAATCAGCAGTTACCAAACAATTGAACCAAATAAATATCGGATGTGCAGTTTGGCAACGGAATTATCATGAACACATCATTCGCACTGATAAAGCCTTGTACAATATTTCAAAGTACATCAGAAATAATTCTCAAAAGTGGGCCGAAGATCAGTTTAATGGTAAATAGTGTTTGGTCGAAAATTGGGTTGTACTTATTAGGTGGGCGATACAGCCAAATTTCCCTCATGAATATGTGTGTAAATTTTAGGGTATTGGATAGGTTTGCTATGATTATGGTTGTATTTCGGCTAAACATTCGAAGTTTATGCGCACAATATTTGAACGAAATCCAGACTTATTCACCCTACCAATTTCATCAGCAGAATTTCCAAATAATTGCAGAGATGAAGCGCCTAAATTATTGAAAGGACTTCAAGCAATTTTTATGAATAAGGAACTAAATGCAACTGTATTTCCATTGCTATCCGAACGCATAAATCCCAAACAAGAGACCTTGATCAAGTCAGGTCGCAAAGGCATGGGTTTGTGGGAGATTTTGGTACTTGGGGTAATGCGCCAAGGGTTGAATGCAAATTATGATCGTATCCATTATCTGGCTAATGTTGACAGCTCAATGCGAACGGCAATGGGCATTGAAACCAAATCACGATCAGACAAGAAAAAGTACGGACTTACAACGATCAAGGATAATTTGGCGTTGCTCGATGAGCAAACCATTCAAGATATAAATGACATCGTAATCAATTACGGCCATACTTTATTAAAAAAAAAGAGGAAGAGCTACTTCAAGTAAAAGCCGATTCGTTTCCCGTTGGTGCTAATGTTCATTTTCCTACAGACATGAATCTGTTGTGGGACTCAGGTTACTAGTTGTCGGTGTGAACACCAACAAGAGTGGGGGTAAATGGCAAAATCTATTGATCCTGAAACAATCCTGAAACAATCCTGAAACAATCCTGAAACAAGTTCAGGATGACTGGTGAGGATGACTAATCTGAAACAAGTTTGGATGTCAAAAGGGTTGCTGTCAGTCTAAATTTATTTCAGACCGCTCAAGTTGAAAATCTTTGCAATACCCCAAAACATACAAAGTTTTAACATCTAACAAATGCTATGAATAACCCCGTGCTTCAGCTCGGGGGAGGCCCATGAGAAATGGTGAAAATTCCTAAAACGTCTGCCCAATAGAGAACAAGAGCTGTCCTTTTTGAGGAATCGTTTTGTCGAAGCCCCAGCCATAGTCGAATTGCAACATGCCAAACATCGGAAGATACATTCTCAACCCAAGTCCTGCCGCTCTTCGTAAATCAAACGGATTGTAATCGCGAACGCGGTTCCAGGTATTTCCAGCTTCAAAATATGTGTATCCTGAAATGCTGGCATTTGGATTGTTCGAGAACGGATATCGAAGCTCTAAAGAGAATTTTGAATACAACGGATCGGCGTCTTGGTCGCCGGCACGATCTTGAGAAATTTCATCGCTGTCGTATCCTTTTTGCGGAATAATCTCTGTGCCATAAACGGCCCAACTTCCAAAACCAGATCCACCCACTCTAAATTGCTCGAACGGTGAATATCCAACTTCCTTGTTGTACAAACCAATGATACCCGCCTCAAAATGAGGAACTAAGATCAATTTCTTTAATGTTTCTTGGTACCAGCTCATGTTAATCTTCCACTTGTGGTACTCGATCCATTTAAACTTCTCCTGCGAGCTCATTGTGGAGTAATCGGCATCTTTATTAAAGGCAGAATGTGGCAAGGTGGCCTGAAATGAGAATGAGAAGGTTGACCCCGACATCGGGAAAATCGGCGCGTTTGTTGAGTTTCTGGATAGAACGGTATTCCACGAGAAACTATTTGCTTTTCCATCGGTAAATCCGATTTCTGAGGCACCAAAGTTGTTCCAATTGTTTAGGCTGTAGCGCTGATAGTTTAACGCATTGCTCCACGTAAAGAAATCATCCGGTACTTTTAAAAGTTTTCCAAATACTACGGTTGCTCCGGTTGTTTTCATAAAGGGCCGAAGTGGATCGCTGCGTTCGCTCCAGATGTTCGATTGCACCGAATGGTATACGCTGGTTGTTAGGGAGTTGGGTTTCTTTCCGCCCAACCACGGCTCAGTAAATGAGAAGTTATACGATTGGAATTGTCGTCCGTTGGATTGGGCTCGTAGCGTTAATCGCTGGCCATCGCCCGATGGAATTGGATCCCATCCAGAACGTTTAAGCATTTTGCGACTTGAGAAGTTATTTAAACTCAAACCAACGCTTCCAACAAAACCAAAACCTCCACCAAATCCACCCGAGGCTTCAATTTGATCCGAGGGTTTTTCTGCCACCTTATATTCAATATCAACGGTTCCACTTGCTGGATTTGGAATTGGATTCACGTCCAACGATTCGGGATCAAAGTAATTTAAAGCGGCTAATTCTCGCATGGAGCGTTGTATGTCGGTTCGACTAAACTTCTGGCCAGGCTTGGTACGCAAGGCTCGCAGTATTACAAAGTCGCTTGTTTTATCATTGCCCGAAACAGTAACCGAACTAATGGTGGCTTGCTTCCCTTCATAGATCCGAATTTCGAGGTCGATGCTGTCGCCATCCACCCTTGTTTCAACTGGAATTATATTAAAAAATAAATACCCATTGTCCATGTAGAGACTTGAAATATCAAAACCGTTTGGATCCATAAATAGCTTTGACTCGAGCTTTGCTTGATTAAAGATATCGCCTTTGGTAATGCCAAGGAGGGTATCGAGCTTGCCACTGCTATATAAGGTATTTCCCACCCAATCAATGTGCCGGAAATAATATTTTTCACCCTCGGCAATTCCAATCTTAATTAACACTCTATTGTCGTGTATCCGAATGATTGAATCATATTTTACTTCCGCATCTCGATATCCCAGCGATCGATATTTGTCGCCGATCTTGTCGATTTCTGTCCGGAAATCCGCTTCAACCAACTTGGATGACATGAAGAAAAGAATCTTCCCTTTCTTTTGTTTGGGCTTAATAAAGCGACGAATTTTTTTAGCTTCCAGATTGTCGTTACCAACAAAGACGTATTCTTCAACCTTTACTTTTTTGCCTTGTTTGATGTGGATGCGCAACATTTGACTGTTGAACATTGAAGTATCTACTTCTCTTTTTATGTCCACCTTAACGTTGTAATATCCCTTTCCTCTAAAATAGGTTTGAATTTCTCGTTTTGTGCTGCTTACTAAGTTTTCGTTAACAACCAAACCTCTTCGCAAACTTATCTCTTCGCGAATGTTTTTTGTTTCTTGTTTACCCAAACCTTTTATCGAGTACTTTGAAAGCTTTGGAAGTTCTATTACATTGATTCTCAGATATATAGTATCTTCTTTGGTTCCGGTTGTTTCAATCTCAACATCCGAAAAAATGCCTTGTTTCCAAAGTTTTTCGATGGCTCGTGAAATGTCGTCTCCAGGAACTTTAATGCGTTGATAGGGTTGTAAACCGCTAAGAATTACCAAGATGTTGCGATCTACCGTTGTCGTTATCGATGTGGAAATTCCTCCAATAACATAGGAAGTTGGATTTTCATAATCCATTTTAACCGAACCAATTTTTTCAATTTGTGCACTTGCCGTTCCGAAAAAACTGGAAAGGATCAAAACAATCGTTCCGAGCTTCACCATGTAAGAAGATTTTTTTGCCATTAAATGGGCTATTATTATTGGTGTTTGATTAGACATGAGATAGTTGTTCACTGGTTTTTCCGAATCTGCGCTCTCGGTGCTGATAATCTAAAATGGCTTTATATAGGTGCTCACGTTTAAAATCTGGCCACAAGGTATTTGTAAAATAAAACTCGCTGTACGCAAGTTCCCACAGTAAAAAATTACTGATGCGGTGTTCTCCGCTTGTTCGAATCATTAAATCGGGATGTGGGTAGGAGTGTGTTGTAAGCGCCTGACTTATAAGGTCTTCATTCACGTCACTCACTCCAAGACTTCCTTCTTTAACACGTTCGGCTATGTTCTTCACGGCATTAACGATGTCCCATTTAGAGCTGTAACTCAGCGCTAAAATGAGCGTCATGCGTGTATTGTTCTTTGTTGCTTCAATGCTTTCATCCAGCTCAGATAAGCAATCCAATGGCAGTTGAGATCGATCGCCAATGGTGTCGAGCCGAATGTTGTTTTTCTGAAGTGTTTTTGTTTCTCTTCGAATGGTCTTAACCAAAAGCCCCATCAATGCGTTGACTTCTGTTTTTGGCCGATTCCAGTTTTCGGTAGAAAAAGCATAAAGCGTTAGGTATTCAACGCCTATTTCTGCGCACCCTTCGGTAATCTCCCGAACGGATTTAACACCATTTTGGTGACCAAATATTCTAAACTTACCATGCTTCTTGGCCCAGCGACCATTGCCATCCATAATAACAGCTATGTGTTTTGGAAGTCTGGATTTGTCGATCAACGACTTGTGTTCTTCTACCGCCAATTGATTTGTCTTTTGTGTTTTGGCCAACAGGTTATTGGGTTAATTCGGTAGGTAAAAGTGAAGTTCGAAAAGAAATAAAAGTCCTTTAATGCCGGATCGCCTCGTTCGTCTCCAGCCAATGAAAGCGCTTCACCAACACCATCTACTTCCCAACTCCGATCAGAAAGGGCGGCACTTAAAGAACCATATTGACTACTTTGGTCTTCCAAATCAGGGTACAGGGTACTTACGTCATCGAGGTAATCGGTGTAGGTTTTTCTCCATCCTACTTCAAAACCAACCACCCAGTTTTTATTTAAGTTGTACTTAAACCCTCCTCCAAAAGGAATGGCCACCTGAATGTTTCCATACTGTTGCTTGCTGTTTTGACCCTCAGTACGCAACTTGCGCAGACTGTGCCAGTTGTCTTTGTATTCGGCTTTTGGGTCGTGGTAAAAAACAGCTATTCCCGCCATGGCATATGCTGTGAAATCTTTGCTGAGAATTCTAGATCCAAAAGGAACGAAGTTGAACTCCATCACCGTGCTTAGTTCTAGGATGTCTGATTTAAAATGGAGGTTTCGATATTTGTATTCTTCATAATTGGCATCTGATCCGCTGATGCTGCCATACATGAAGCCAGGTCGGATGGACCAGATTGGTGTAAAGTTGTATTTCATGTGAACTCCAAAGGCCGGATGCGTTTCTCCTGGAACAATGTTGTACGCAAGGTCGCCGTGATAATTGCTGGCCCCGAGCATTAGTCCGAATTCCCAATCTTGCGCCTGGCCGTATTGCGCCGATAACAGCAAAACCAAAAGGAAAGAGGATTTAAACACTTTGAAATACATTTTGTTAATCTTTACGCGTAGAACTTGGTTTTGTTACAGAAAACGCAAAATTAGTGAACATCTTACCTAACAATTCATCAATGATATGAATATGACTCAACTTCTTAGAAAAAGATTGGGCATCGATCTCCAGAACGAATAATTCGGTAGGTGAGTGTTACTCCGAAAATTGAATACATATCCCTTTTTGATTGATCTCCGCGTGGTGTACCGGCCAATGATTGCTCAGCGTTACGGCTGGTGCGATCTGACATTGCCGGCGAAATGGCAGAATATTGTGATTCTAAATATACAGGCTCTACGTAGTTTCCACTCACATCATCAATGTAATCCGTGAAGGTATACCTTGGAACATATTCTACACCAAAGGTCCATTGTTTGCTGAGCTTAAACTTGAATCCAACGCCAAAGGGAATGGAAAGCTGCGTAAGTGCATACCGTTTTATGTCGTTGTACTCCGTGGTTTCTTGACCTTCTGTGCCAAGTGGTTGCAATTCAACCCAATCTCCATCTCTGCTCGCCAAAGAACTGTAATTCTGAAGACCCGTGCTGTGCCAAGAATTTGCATCGTAAAAGAATTGTGCTTGTGGGTTAAACTTAAATACGCCAACTCCAATTGTTACATAAGGAATAATACCTCGTTCTTGGTTTAAATCGAAGGTATTTAAGTTGATGTCGAAACCGGCATGAAAATCCCATATTTCAGATTTGAAATGAAGATTTCGAAATTCGCGAAGTTCATCTTCTGGATACCAAGCATCGTCGCCCGAAATGCTGCCGTAATTTACCCCCAAACGAAAGGTAAACCTCTGAACAGGGTTGTATCGAACAATTAATCCACCATTTGCATGGGTTCCTTTTTGCTCAAAAAATTTGTTGGTTAAGTCTCCTTGATAGTTGCTTCCACCAAACATGATCCCAAATTCTAACGAGCTTTCCTTTTTCCATGTTTGTGCTTCTGAAGGTGTGGCCACCAAGGTGATCAACGCTACCAACAGAATCAGACTATATAATTTTTTCATATTGTTTCCCATACGTCTCAATTATTCAAAACTGCCGAATAATTCAGTTAACGTACAAACGTAGCGAAACACAGTGAATTAACCAACTTATCCACACGGCATTTTTATAACGGTGGAAGCGTTGTTTTTGGTGCATTAGCAAGGATTAATTCGATGCAATGCTCAAGGTTAGCCGTCTAAAATTGAACCAATTCTACGTCAAAAATCAGCACAGCATTTGCGGGAATACCGGAGGGAGGATTTCGACCGTATCCCAGTTCGGATGGAAGAAAAAGTGTTGCCTTTCCTCCTCGTTTCATCAGCTGAATTCCTTCTGTCCAACCTTTAATTACACTTTGCAATGAAAAAGTAATGGTATTTCTCCCTGTTGTTTGATCAAAGCTTTGACCTGAAGTGAAATACCCCTTGTACAAAACTTCAACCTTCGATTGTGGTGAGGGATGATCACCAACGCCTTCTTCAACTTCTAAATAATGCAAGCCAGACGCAGTTTCAACAGCTGTCAGGTTCTTCTCCGCCAAATAATCTTTAATGATTTGTTTGTCTTTGATCAGTTGTGCCGTCGGGTCAAAATCATCCGAATTACAAGATGAACTCAGCATGCTTAGGCTTGCAAAAAGAACAAGAATGTGGAATGCATTAAATTTTATCCGTTTCATTATCAACTATTTGTCTAATTTCTATTGTCTATGCCCCACATCAATTTTTTGCGAATTGTATCCATAAAGCTCTCATCGCTCAATCGAATCATGTAAAAAAGGAAAGGTGCTTTTTTAATGGCTAATTGTGCCCCTTTTGGAACTGTTATCGACCGACTATCCAACGAAACTAAAAAAGAATTGGCGCGACCTTCAATTTCGAACGATACAATGTGATCGTCAGAAATTACAGCCGGGCGCACATTGAGATTGTGCGGTGCAATGGGAGTTATCACCAAACTTGATGAACCCGGAAATAACAATGGACCGCCACAACTTAATGAGTAACCACTCGAACCCGTTGGGGTAGAGCATATTAATCCATCCGCCCAATACGAGTTTAAAAATACTCCATTCAAATAGGTGTGAACCGTTATCATGCTGCTCGAATCCTTTTTGTGAATCACAAAGTCGTTGAGTGCGTAGGGAAACTTGCTAAATAAATTGCCATCCGACTCCAACATGAGTACCGTGCGTTGATCGATCGAATACGACTTCTGTTCCAATTCGATGATGGTTTGCTCAATGTTTTCTTGTTGACTGCTGGCCAAAAACCCAAAGCGCCCCATGTTAACTCCTAAAACCGGTATCGCCGTATCTCGCACCATAATGATGGTGTCGAGCATAGTGCCATCTCCTCCTAAGCTTAATAGATAGTCAATGTCTTCCGCCTTTAAATCAAAATCGTTGAAACTCTTGTAATCATCCGTTACTAAGTCGAGTTTTAAGAGCGACTTCAGATTTTCGTGTAAATAAATTTCAATTTCACGTTTGGCAAGCAAATCCAACAACGAAGCAACAAAGTCGAGCTGAGTTTTGGATTTTAATATACGTGCGTATAAGCCAATTTTCATAGGTAACTTTCTTGTTTACAGGGCCTTGCTGAAATGAATTTTTAAGCCACCTTCGCCATATTGGGTCCAAGAATATTCAAATCTAAACACTTTGTCGAAATATAAGAGCACATTGTATCCAATGCCATAGCCGATGTTCCACCGATTGATGAAAGTATTCGTAGGTGAAAAGGTCGCGTTTTCGGTTTTTCCGGCATCAATAAATACGGATGCAAAATGCTCAATGGGCATTTTTTTATATGATTCTACAGGCACCCATTTCATATTCCAAGTTTGCGGTTTAATGGTATGAAATCTAAGCTCGGCTTTAGACAACACAAACCCATATCCATCAATAACATAGCTTTCATATCCTCTAATATTTCTGGAATAGCCCAGGGCTCTTTGTTGGATGTACGGCCGAGTATTTTGGAAAGAACTTCCGATATTGATTGCGAAAGCTCCTGACCAACGCTCCAGTTTTTTTAAGGCCGCGGGCTTTCCGTACCAGGAAGCTTCCATTTCAAAATTGAAAAACGAATAAAAGCTTGAAGTATTGATGTTATTTAAAGATGAAGAAAGTGTTGCTTGGATGAACTCGCCATTGGTGGGAAGGAGTTTGTTGTTTCTCGCTTCTACAATTACAAATTGATATCCAATCAAAAGCTCTTGCTGCTTATTGCCAAATCCTTTCAAATAATTCGGATTGTTGGATGAATGCAGGACGGTATCGGCCACTTTGTAATCATTAAAAAGGGCAAAGACGTGTTGTTCAAAATTGGTTTTTGGACGAATGCGCAAGTCGATGAATCCTGAAGTTTTGGTTTGAGAGAACTGTCCATTCTGCGCAAAGAATTGCACCCTATTGTCTTCCGTTTTAAGCCATACTTCTTCGTTCTTTTTTTGACTAAAACCCGCCGAAAGTCCATACACCTTGCGTTTACCCAGCCATGGAATTTCATAGTTTAATCCAAGAGCTTTAGTGTACCCCGTTGAAAATGAGGCCTTTATTTGATGATTTAATCCAAAGGCATTGTATTTAAAAAGATAGATTCCGATGTTGGTTCGAGACGGGTCGAAATCTAAGTTCCACCATTGGTTAAAGTTTCGGTCCGAAAATTCGACAAAGGGAATGGGCCAGAAATACCATTTTTCGATCACTTCAATTTTAATTGATATACTTCGGTCCGCTTCAATTTGTATGATTTCAATTTGATTGAAAAGGTTTAAATTTTTTAGATTGTTTTCTGATTGAGGGATTAATACTTCCTCCAAATGAGCCTTGGGATATGAGCCACCTTCTTTAAAACGCAATTCACGGAGAACGACCGCATCCTTTGTTTTAATATTGCCCGAAATCTCCACCGATGAGATGGAAACTAAATGGTTGCTTTTTTCTGTTTGAGCTAGAATTTCAAAATGAAATGAATATAGAACGAGAAGAAAACATAGGACGTTCTTCATGCGGAGCGTTTTGTCAAATATCGAGATATTTCATCAATGCCGAATAACGCTCTTCCAACAATTCTTTGTTGCCGTGATTCACTTTGTGTTTAACCTCGTATCCATTTTGTTCGAGCGAATAAATAAGATGGTCTACATTTATAAAGCTAAGCTTGAGCAACACATCTAAAACACCTCGATCAACATTAAACTGCGTCCATACGCCAAAAACACTTCCACCTTCCAGCTCAGCCATTCGCGCCAACTGCGACAATGAATAGTCTTGAATGGAACAAGAAAGCAAAAGAACGGCTCCTTCATGCTGAGCGCTTAGGCCAATGCCCATTGCAGAGATGAGTTTTCGCTGTGCCAGTATACCAACAAATTCGAGCTGATCTTCCACAGCTAACGTGTCGTAACCCGACTCGGAAAATAATCGCAACGCCTTAAAAAATGAGTGGTTTACATTAATAATAAAGATGTTGGAAGGCTTGATTTTATCGAGGGTTAATGTGGGATTTTGATCAATTAAATCGGAAGCTTTGATGTTTCCTAAAATTTGGGAGTTGACAACCATGGGTAAATCTCGAACGCAAAAGTCTTCCATCATCAAAAGCGCAAACTGTGCCGTATCGGAAGGCTTGAGCGGCGTTAGAAATTCAGATATGTGTTCTTTGATGATCATCCTATATAAGACGAATTATTTACTAAAAAGTTGCTTTAAAAAGGTACTTAAAATCGAATTAAACTGCTCGGGTTGTTCCATCATAGCAGCATGACCACATTTATCAATCCAATGCAACTCTGAGTGGTCGAGTAAGCTGTGAAATTCTTCCGCAACTTCTGGAGGAGTTACTCGATCATCTTTCCCCCAAATAAGGCAAACCGGCATCTTAAAGGTTGCAATATCTTCAGCCATATTATATCGTATGGCCGATTTGGCCATGGCCAAAATTCGAATCACCTTTAATCGATTGTTGGTTATTTCAAAAACTTCGTCCACCAATTCTTTCGTGGCCGCTTCTGGGTCGTAAAACGTATAAGCAACTTTTTGTTTAATGTACTCATAATCACCGCGTTTAGGATATGTTCCCCCCATTGAGTTTTCATATAAACCTGAGCTCCCAGTCAACATCATTGCCTTTACTTTTTGTGGATAGTACTTGGTATACACCAATGCCACATGGCCACCCAATGAGTTTCCTAACAAGGTAAAGCTTTCGTATTTTTTGTGCTCAACAAAGCTGTGAACAAACTTGGCCAAACCCTTTACGCCAACATCAATCATAGGCATATCAAAAATAGGCATGAGCGGTATTACAATCTTGTAATCTTTGCTAAACTCATCCAACACGTCTCTCCAATTGCTCAAGGCCCCGAAAAGCCCATGTAAGAGAAGCAAAACCTCGCCTTCGCCCTCTTCAATGTATTCAAATCCGCCCTCTTGTTTAATGTTCAAATCCATAGAATAGATATCAGTGCAAATTAACAACTTTTAGCCAATTATGGACGATCTGCATCCCATAAGTTGTTAGTATAGCTTCTGGATGAAACTGTACTCCAAATACCGGTAAGATCTTGTGCTCAATTGCCATTACACATCCGTCTTCCGACCATGCTGTAACAAGCATTTCAGTAACTTTGTTTTCATCTTGTTCAAGAACAAGACTGTGATATCTACAAACATCAAACGGATTTGGTAAGGAGTTGAACACCTTGCTGGATGTATAGCGTATGCTTGAAACCTTCCCATGCATAGGTTTTGGCGCTTTTTTTAGGGACATACCAAAGTATTGACCAATGGCCTGATGCCCCAAACAGACTCCTAAAACAGGCTTTGATTGTATCACCTTTTCTAAAAAGAGCATAAGCGCACCATTCTCGTTAGGCGTTTTTGGCCCAGGCGAAAAAACATAACCGCAGTATTCATCAATGTTTAAAACATCCAATTTCGAATTATTATTCTGGATTACTTCAACCTCAGCACCGGCCATAGCGAGATAATCACGTAGGTTGTACGTAAACGAATCGTAATTATCAATAATGAGAATTTTTGGCATTGCTTCAAATCAACGGTTTTTTTTGGAAACAAATGGATATACCGAACTCAGGTTTGAAATAATATCTTTGCCACCGCAATGAATTTTTCGAAATACCACTACCTCGATGAGATGCATCTTCACTTGTATAAGTCATTGCTCTATCCGAGAATGATTGAAGAGAAAATGCTCGTTCTGCTCAGACAAGGAAGGGTGGGAAAATGGTTTAGTGGTATTGGCCAGGAAGCCATCTCGGTTGGAATTACTGCCGCAATTGGTTCCAAAGAATACATACTACCGTTGCACAGAAACCTCGGTGTTTTTACAACTCGCAATGTGCCGTTCGATAAATTATTTGCACAATGGCAAGGGAAGTTGGGCGGATTTACAAAAGGTCGAGATCGATCTTTCCACTTCGGAACCAATGAACACCACATCGTTGGCATGATATCGCATTTAGGTGCAATGTCTGGGGTGGCTGATGGCATTGCCTTAGGCTCGAGATTGAATAATAAAAGAAACATTACCGTTGTTTTTTCGGGCGAAGGTGGCACCAGTGAAGGCGATTTTCATGAGGCATTAAACTTAGCTGCCGTGTGGGATTTGCCCGTACTCTTTGTGGTTGAAAACAACGGATATGGCCTTTCCACCCCAAGCTCAGACCAGTTTAGATGCACCCATATTGCCGACAAAGGAAAGGGCTATGGCATTCGGTCTAAAACAATAGATGGGAATAATGTTTTGGAAGTATACAATACGGTTGAGCGAATTGCCCGAAGTATGCGTAGAAAGCCCGCTCCATTTCTCTTAGAGTGCAAAACGTTTAGAATGCGCGGCCATGAAGAAGCAAGTGGAACTAAATACGTGCCGAAAACCTTACAAGATCAATGGGCAAAAAAAGATCCGTTAGAACGATATAAGCAATTTTTGGTAAATCGATCTTTACTAACACAAGAGCTTGAAGATCAGTGGCGTGCGGAGTACAAGCAACAAATAGAAATGGACGTTGAACGCATCTTAGCTCAACCCGATGCTACCTCCACACCCGAGGATGAATGCGCAGATGTATACGCACCTTATACTCACGTCCCGCACTTTATTAGCGCAACACCTCAAACAAAACCACAGCGATTGGTAGATGCCATATCCGATGGTTTACGCCAGGCCATGGAAATGCACGACAATAGTGTAATTATGGGTCAGGATATTGCAGAGTATGGAGGTGTTTTTAAGATTACTGATGGCTTTTTAGAACAATTTGGAAAGGATCGAGTTCGGAACACACCCATCATGGAAAGTGCAGTTTTGGGCGCAGCCTTGGGTTTGAGCATTGCCCATAAAAAGGCCATTGTAGAAATGCAGTTTGCCGATTTTGTTACGTGTGGTTTTAATCAAATCGTGAACAACTTGGCTAAAACACATTATCGATGGGGGCAAGCTGTAGATGTAACCATTCGGATGCCAACAGGTGCTGGAGTTAACGCTGGGCCGTTTCATTCACAGAGTACGGAAGCCTGGTTTTTTCACGTACCCGGTTTAAAAATAGTATATCCATCCAATCCTTACGAAGCTAAAGGCTTATTGATTGAAGCAATTAATGACCCAAATCCGGTGTTGTTCTTTGAACATAAAAAACTGTATCGAAGCATTGAAGGGGAGGTTCCAATAGCGCCATATACCATTGAGCTGGGAAAGGCAAATACGGTTCAGGCCGGTGAAGATTTTACCATAATAACCTACGGATTGGGGGTTCATTGGGCGCTGGAAGCTTGCAAAAATCTCGATGTAGATGCTGAAATACTTGATCTAAGAACCTTACTTCCCTGGGATAAAGATGCGGTACAAAATGCGGTTAAAAAAACGGGGAAGGTTTTAGTACTGCATGAAGATACCGAAACTGGAGGCATCGGCGCGGAGATCGTTGCATGGTTGGTTGAACACTGTTTTGAAGCGTTGGATGCCCCACCCGTCCGCGTGGCCAGCATGGATACACCCATTCCAATGGCTCCTGCTTTGGAGGAGAATTTCTTGGCCAACCGTAAATTAGAGCAGGCCATAAAATCTCTGTTGAAATATTGAAAGCACTTTTGATTGAGAATGAAGTTTGTTGATTATTGGTAAAAAAACAAAAACTACATTGAGTTTTTACTCTGTTTAAAAGAGGAAGCCATGTTATGTTCTTGGATTATGATTACCGCCGCACTGTCTACTTTAGTTCGCTCAAGTTCATTCAACTGTTGATACGGTTTTTGGAACAAGTGCTCGGATGCCTTTACTCTCAAGTTCCACTTTACCCTGCGAATGATACTTAGGCATTGCTTATATCTTGTATACGATGGATAGTCCAGCACAATTAGTTGGATGTTGTGCCGATTAAATTTGCTATTTATTATTAATTGTTCCAGCCTTGATTGGAAGTTAAGAAAACTGACTTCGGTGTCGTTTATGAGAAGTACATCGATGTTGAGGTTAATTCGAATTGTTTCAACCAACAGAGTTGAGTCGGTAAAGAAATTTAATTGTGCCTGGTTAGTTTCAGGATGAAACAATTGGTGGGTTCTACGTTTTAACGCAAAAAAGGCGAATAGAACGAGCAATCCACCAACAATAAAAGTTCGTGCACTGGGTCTGCGAATTCGTCGAATCATTGGCATGTATTACGAAGATTGCACTTGTAATAGTTGCATAGAAAGTCAAATTGACCAATGCCTGCACTTAATTAACCAGTGGCAATAAGTAAGGGTATGATGGGCTATTTTGAACGATTTTTATGAAGTAGATTGCTGTTGCCAAGTGGAAATGAGAAATTTGCGTTTTAATAAAGCCGCATAGTCTTCATTATCAGTTCTTGGTTTACCCCGGTAAACCTACAAACATGACGCTTCGACTATACAATTTTATAAAAATCTGAACCTGCAAAAATTAATCGAACCAGGTTAATACAAAAGCTCGCATTTCACTTGTGAAAAGCGATTTTCATCGTAAAAATTACTTGAAAGGGCCCGCCCTGTCTTCACAATTTTTACTCGAAACTCACTGTTCACAAGCGTTCTGAATTCAAAATATTAATCGAACTCAGGTTGATAGGCAAATTAATTATGCAATATATTGTAAATCAATGATTTACATTGCAATGTTATAGAATATTCGCAAGCCATTTGACCACGGCATTTGTAAAATCTTCTTTCTTTACATAAGAAACCGTGCAACAACAACAAATAATTTTAATTTTGCTATCAAAATTTAGTAATAGAATAAGCAATGAGAAAAATTTACCTAATGCTGATTGGCGTGATGCTAATTGGCACAACCGCAATGTCACAATGTACCGAATTATATATTTCGGAGTACATAGAGGGCTCATCGAGTAATAAGGCTGTAGAGCTTTATAATCCAACAGATCAACCCATTAACTTAAGCGACTATGCTGTGCTTTTGTTTGGAAACGGCGCTACCAGCCCCAATCAATCACTTTTGCCAACTGGAACTATTGCTCCTTACGATGTATTCGTAATTGCCAATTCAAGTGCAGATGCTCAAATCTTAGCTCAGCGCGACACGGTTAGCAACATCACTTTTTACAATGGCGACGACGCTTTAGCATTGGTAAAAATTAGCACCGGCGACACATTAGACGTTATTGGTGTTATTGGACAACGTCCTACAAACCCTGGAACTTGGGCAGTTGGATCTGGGTCTACGGGTGAATACACCTTGGTACGTAAATCGACCGTTAAAGCAGGAACTAAAGATTGGGCTGTTTCTTCAGGTCAGTGGGATGTGTATCCACAGAACACCTTTTCGTATTTAGGATCACATACATCTGATTGTTTTGTTCCTGTATCCCCAATTGTTACACTTAAAACAAATTACGTAAAAGCTGGCGAAGAAACAGGAAGCGCTGTTATATCAGTATCGATTACAAGCCCATCAGCTAC
>JBLHHI010000015.1:0-38033 GCA_047614125.1 Bacteroidia bacterium
TTCAATTTAAACATTCCCATTTTTGATGGATTTTACAAGCAATCGAAGATTTCTCAAGCGCGACTGAAGTTTGAAATGGACAAAAACACCTTCGATGCCACCCTAAATGCTATGATGATGGAGGTTGAGCAAGCCAAGTTGAATGTACGAATCCAATCCAACAACCTACGAAATCAAATCGACTCTCGGGCACTGGCCAAGAGCATTTACCAAACCACCAAAACCAAGTTTGAAGCCGGCATGTCTTCGTCTTTCGAGCTCATACAGGCGCAAAATGATTTGAGCCGGGCAGACATAGACCACAGCAACGCCTTATACCAGCTCATTGTTGCACAAATAGAATTAGAAACGGCCTTGGGCAGTTCAAACAAATAATCACTTCCAAAAAGCATCAAAAAAACAGATATGAGTCTTTACAAATCACTATTCGCAGTTCTTATCATTTCGCTCTTGGCAGCCTGCGAAACCACATCGGATAAACTTGCCAGTAAGCGCACCGAATTAGAAGGTAAACTTAAGGAAATGAGCACATTAAAGGCTGATATTTCCAAATTAAAAACGGAAATTGAAGCCTTAGATACTGCGCCCCGCGAAAACACCATTCCAGTTTTTGCCAGCCGATTGGTAAAAGGAGAATTCAAAAATCCATTTCAAATGCAGGGTCTCGTTGAATCAGATCAGAATGTTATGATTACCCCAGAAGTGCCATCACGCATTACTAGAATTTACGTGCGAGAAGGTCAAAAAGTTTCGAGAGGACAACTCATTGCAACCTTAGATGGCTCTATTGCGGAATCGCAAATTTCAGAGATGAACAATGCACTTGCCTTGGCCAAGATTAATTACGAAAAACAGAAATCACTTTGGGATCAAAAAATTGGTTCTGAGATGCAGTTTCTTCAAGCCAAGAACAGCTATGAAAACTTGCAAAAAAGTGTTGAAACCGCTCAGAAACAATTGGCTAAATACACCCTTCGCTCACCAATAACTGGAACGGTTGATGAAATAATGGCCAATGAAGGAGAGCTGGTGGGCAGCATGACCAGTGGACCCATTGCACGTATTGTAAACTTAAGCGATGTGAAAATTCGCGCCAAAGTTTCTGAAAACTATGTTGGCAGCATTAAGGTTGGACAAAGCGTTCAGGTATATTTCCCATCCCTAAACGTTACGCTCACCGAAAAAATTGAAGCCATTGGAAATGTGATTGATGTAAACAACCGAACCTTTGCCGTGTATGTGAAACCTCATGGCAATCAAACCAATTATAAACCCAACATGTTGGCCATGATTACCGCCTACGATTACATTGAAGGTGATGCTTTAACCGTACCAACTAAGCTCATTAGATCTGAAAACGAGAAGGATTACGTATTTGTGGTTAAGTCGAACGGAAGCAGGTTGACCGTTGAAAAACGCGCAGTTGTAATAGAAAAGGAATTTGCGGCTATAACCATCATTAAATCAGGCTTATCAGCCAACGACATCATCATTACCGAAGGTTACAATGGCTTGGTTGAAGGCGACCAAGTGAGCATCGTTAACGTCGATTTTAAATAATTGAATCACACCCTTACCATCAATAAAATTTTGACATGGATAAAGTGAAAGAAATAATCAAAGAATTTCGACTCTCATCGTGGTCGGTTAATAACAAAACCAGCGTTTATGTTATCATCTTTATTCTTTCCATTATTGGTTACAAGAGTTATACCTCTATGCCAAAGGAAAGTTTCCCTGAGATAAAACAACCCACCATTTATGTAAATACCCCATATCCAGGCAACTCACCAATAGATATGGAAAATTTGGTTACACGGCCCATTGAGAAAGAAATCAATACCATTAATGGCCTTAAAAAACTGACCTCCACATCAATACAAGATTTCTCTGTAATTATCGCTGAGTTTGAGCTCGACATGCCTTCTTCAGAGGTTTTGCAAGAAGTAAAGGATGCGGTGGATCGAGCAAAGTCTGAACTGCCGAATGATTTACCTATAGATCCATCTGTGATGGAACTCAATTTTTCGGATATGCCGGTTATGAATGTAAACGTATCGGGGAATTATTCGCAAAAAAAACTCAAGGGATATGCAGAATTCTTAAAAGATAAGATTGAAAATCTCCCAGAAGTTTCGTCCGTTGATATTACAGGACTCACCAACGAGGAGGTTGAAATTCAGATCGATCGAGTTAAGATGGAAGCCCTCGAAATTTCATTAAACGATGTAGAACAAGCCATTAGCGGTGAAAACATTACCATGAGTGGTGGCGACATTAAAAGCATTGAGGGGAACGATATAACGCGTAGAAATATTCGAATTGATGGTGAGTTTAAAGACTACCGAGAGATCGAAAATGTAATCATCAAGAGCGAGTTTCAAAACATTGTATATCTCCGCGACATTGGCACGGTACGATTCGGACAGAAGGAGTCGACCAGTTATGCACGGTTGAATAAAAACCCTGTTGTTACGCTGGACATCAAGAAAAAAAGTGGCGCCAATTTATTGAATGGGGCTGAAGGCGTTCAGGAAATTATTGAGAAAGCCCGAGAAGAGAACTTCCCAAAAGATTTGGAGTTTGTGGTTACAAACGACCAATCTAAGTTTACAAAACAAATGGTTAATAACCTTGAGAACAGCATCATAATGGGTGTTCTTTTGGTAATTATTGTATTGATCTTCTTTTTAGGCTTGCGCAACTCGCTCTTTGTTGGGGTTGCCATTCCGCTGTCGATGCTCATGGGCATTGCCATCCTCGATTTTGGAGGTAACACGCTGAATATGATGGTGTTATTCTCATTAATTCTTGCCTTAGGAATGTTGGTTGATAATGGGATTGTAGTAGTGGAAAACATCTACCGATTGCGCAACGAAGGTAAAAGCCCGGAACGTTCATCCAAAGAAGGTGTTGGAGAAGTTGCCAGCGCTATCATTTCTTCTACAGCCACCACCGTGGCGGCGTTTGTGCCACTGTTGTTTTGGGAGGATGTGATGGGCGAATTCATGAAGTTCTTGCCGATAACATTAATTATCGTGCTCTCCTCGTCCCTCTTTGTGGCCTTAGTGATTAACCCGGTTTTAACAACCGATTGGATGAAGATTGGCAAGACGAAAAAGGGACCCAATAAACGGTTCTGGATCATAATGGCCGTTGTTTTATTTTTGGGCATTCTGTTCTTCTTCTCCCCCTCCCTCAAATTAATGGGTGGCTTGTTCATTGTTGGATTCTTGTTTTCCGTTCTTAATCGATATGTGCTTACGCCGGGTGGAGATTACTTTATGGAACACATCATGCCGAAGCTAGAGAACTCGTATGCAAATTTTGCAAACTATGCCTTATCTGGTTACAAGCCCGTTGTATTTTTTGGTGGAACCCTTTTGTTAATGGTGGTATCCATTATGTTTTTTCGTGCAAGTAATTCTAAAATAGTGTTCTTCCCAGATAACGAACCAAAGTATGTGAACATCTTTGTGGAAGCCCCGCTGGGCACCGACATCGAAAAAACAGATGCAATAACCAAAAGACTCGAGATTCAGGTGGAAAAGGCGCTCCAACCCTATACACATTTGGTAGAGGCAATGTTGGCGCAAGTAGGAGAAAAAACAGCCGACCCAAATGAAGGTCCACAATCGGGTTCATCTCCAAACAAGGCTCGGATAACCGTTTCATTTTTAGAATATGAAAAACGTGCTTTATTGGAGGGTCCATTGATAAGCACCAGTAAGATTATGCAAGATATTAAAGATTCGTGCAGCATCTTTCCAGAAGCCCAGCTCACCTTTGCCAAAGACAACATGGGGCCTCCAACCGGAAAACCCATTAACGTAGAAGTGAAGGGCGAAGACTATCTGACCTTAATAGATGAGGTTCAAAAGATTAAGAAGAAGATGGAAGATGCTCAAATTAAGGGCGTTGACCAATTAAAAACCGATTTAGAAGTTGGGAAGCCCATGTTAGAAATTTCCATAAATCGAGAAGCCGCCCGAAGATTTGGATTATCTACCATGCAAATTGCCAGCACCATTCGAACAGCCTTGTTGGGTAAAGAAATTGGGAAGTATAAAGAAGGTGAAGACGATTATGAAATTCAACTTCGATTCAACGATGTATCTCGCTACAACTTAGATAACTTGTTAAACACGGTTGTAACCTTTCGAAATATGGCAACTGGTAAGATATCTCAAGTTCCAATTTCTGCCGTTACCAGCATCGATTACAATTCTACCTATGGAACAGTAAAACGAAAAGATATGGATCGGGTAATTAGCATCTATTCAGAAATTGAAGAAAACTACAATTCCAACGAAATCATTGCACAGTATAAAACCTTGTTGGAAGGACATGAAATGAGCCCTGGCTACGATTTTAAATTTACCGGGGAACAAGAAGAGCAATCTGCCTCCACCGACTTTTTAGTTGGAGCCATGATCTTGGCGGTTTTCATCATATTTTTAATCATTGTCACTCAGTTTAACTCCATCATTGGGCCGGCCATCATTATGTTCTCGGTATTATTTAGCACCATTGGAGTGTTCTTAGGGTTTGGGTTAACAGGCATGCCATTCTCTATAATGATGAGTGGAATTGGAATTATTTCGCTGGCTGGCGTTGTGGTAAACAATGCGATTGTATTAATCGATTATACCAACTTGCTTCGTGCTCGAAAGCGTATTGAATTGGGCTTAGAACAACACGAGCGCCTTCCGAGAATACTGGTTATTGAAACTATCGTTGAAGGAGGCAGAACGCGTTTGCGTCCGGTACTTCTAACCGCTATTACCACTGTTTTGGGCTTAGTACCTTTAGCCATTGGATTAAACGTTAACTTCTTTACCCTATTAACCAAGTTCGACGCCGAGCTCTACATTGGTGGTGATAACGCATCTTTTTGGGGCCCCATGGCCTGGACGGTAATCTTTGGATTGACCTTTGCAACCTTCTTAACGCTCATTATTGTTCCGGTGATGTACTACCTAAGTGATGTAGTTACCGTTAAAGCTTCTAAACTCTTTGGAGGCGGGAAAGAACAAATTGCTGATCTGCAAATTGAAGACAATCTGGTTGAATAAGAATAAAGACTCAAAAAAGGGCAACTCAAACGAGTTGCCTTTTTTGTTGTTCGAATGGCTTAAAATTTGAACTATTTCCAACAAAAAACATGCGCGGCTTCTGCGTTCAGTATTAACCTGATTTCGATTGACCAAAAGCGGTTAAGCCGTATTCATTGATTTTATTTAGTTTCGCAAGCACTTAGAACAAAATGACTTTGATAAATAAATGGCTTTGGATCACCGTTTCAATATTTTTGTTAACGGCATTTTTTGTTCGCTGTACCTCAAAAACGCACGAAGTTCCAAACAACCATTTTTCGGATGAAAAACTTCGAATCATTTACGAATTCCAAGACCGGCGAAATACAACAGCCCTAATTCCCTATTTGAAATCTAAAAAACCCCACCTCAGGGAAGCAGCTGCCTTATCCTTCGCTTCCATCAAAGACACTGCCGCCCTGCCTTTCCTTTATCAAAGCCTGTATTCAGATTTAGATTCAAAGGTTAAGCTTGCTGCAGCCTACGCCATCGGACAAACAGCCTCTCCTTCTTCCGCAGGTGTTTTACTCAAAGCGCTGGGACTGGAATTGGATTCGAACGTGCAACGAAGCATTATGGAGGCCTGTGGAAAATGTGCCAATGATGCTGTAATTGAATTTTTTATTCGATTTGAACAAACCGAGAATCACCTACAAGAAGGGCATGCATTGGGCATGTATCGTGCCAGTTTGATTAAGGGGCGGTATCACGACACATTCTCAAATCGCTGTTTAAATTACCTTAGCTCTAAGAGCTCGGAACTCACTAAAGATGTCTCCGCTCAAGTTTTGCTGAGAAATGCCAACCACCTCACTTCACAGCAGGTTGTTCAGCTTTATCAATTGGTAGATAACAGGAATGGGCTCCGCAATGAAGTTGTGGAGGTATTGATAAGAGCAAAAGATAAAATATCCGCAAAACCAACAGAAGAAATCAAAAAACAAAACTTCAGTCCAAACCTAGGCCCTCAAGTTTTAGCAATACCAAACCCGTATGAAGTTGCGAAAACCCTAGATGAACTAAGCTTTGATTTTAGAAACGGTGGCTTTACCTTTCTTCAAAACACCGTTAAAAGCACGGAGCACATAGTGGTTCGATTAAAGGCTGCCGAGCTGCTTTATGCATTGATTGAACCAGAGCTCAACGTTCTAGAATCGGACCTTTCTACTGTGTTCAAACTTCAAATCGATTGCCTAAAATCTGGCGACATGGGTCTTCAAAGTGCCGCGGCCAAAAGCATTGAGAAATATGCTTCAACCTACGTTGAGTTTAAATCAGTTCTCATCAATCAACTTCAAAAAACCAAAGATCAGTTGGTTTTGCCGAGGCAAATTGAAACGCATTTGGATGTTGATCGAGCGCTGAGTGCCTTACAGAACGTGCTATTTGTGCCCCTGCAACCGAAGTATAATCATGCCATCGATTGGAATCATGTTTTAGAAATTCCAGACACGCAACGAATTGAAATTCAAACAACTAAAGGAATAATAAAAGCACATTTATTTGTAAATGCTGCCCCTGGCTCGGTTTCTAATTTTTTAAAACTCGTTGAAGATTCCTTTTACGACGCCAAATACTTTCATCGCGTGGTTGCCAACTTTGTTATTCAGGGTGGATGCCCACGGGGAGATGGCTGGGGTTCGTTGGACTGGAGCCAACGCAGCGAATTTTCGAACTATGAAGCGTATACTCCTGGAACCATTGGCTTGGCAAGTTCGGGGAATGACACCGAAGGGGTTCAGTTTTTCATTACCCATACAAACACACCTCATCTCGATGGCCGATATACAATCTTCGGCCGAGTATATGAAGGCATGGATGTTGTTAATTCAATAGCCGTAGGAGACCAGATTCTAACCATTCGTAAAATAAAGTAAGCTTGAAAAAAAGAACGCATCTACATCGCCTTCTGTTGAGTGTGTGTCTCATTGTAACTGCGGTAAGCGTGTCAACGGCTCAATTAAACCATCCCGTTTTGAAAGGAAAGTTTTATGTGTATTGGGGGTGGAACCGAGCGGCATTCACCAATTCCGACATCCATTTAAGTGGCAGCGATTACAACATCACCTTAAAAGATGTTGTTGCTACCGACCGCCAAAGTCCATTTAGTTTTAAGAAGTACTTTTTCCCTACCGACTTATCCATTCCTCAAACCAACTTTAAAATGGGTTATCACTTGAATGAGAAGTGGGAAGCATCGATCGGTTTTGACCACATGAAATACGTGATGGCTAATGACCAAACGGTTAAAATAAGTGGAAACATTGACCGACCGTACAACACATATCGGGGTGAATACAACAATGATGACATTGTATTGGCAAAATCATTTTTGAGATACGAGCACACCAATGGGCTCAACTACATTTACGCGGAAGCCAATCGGAGGTTTGCCTTAATTTCAACTCGCACTCTGCCTTTTAAGTCGCAACTTGCTTTTGTGGTTGGTGGAGGGTTTGGCGCGCTCCGGCCTCGAACCGACGTTCATTTTCTTGGGCAAAGTGGTCCAAATGTATTTCACATAGCTGGTTGGGGAACGCACGCAAAACTTGGTCTGCATGCATTGATGTTTAAGCGATTTAGCATCCTCTCGGAAATTAAAGCCGGGTACATCGACATGCCAAATATTTTGGCAACTGCCGATGCGCAAGACAAAGCAAGTCAACACTTTAGCTATATACAAGCAAACATTCTGGTTGGGGCAACCTTTGGCTTTAAATAGCCAAATCTGATTCGTTTGTAGTACCTCGATCTTGCAAATCTGGATGATCCGAATCAAAAGAATATGCTTCGTTTACGCTTCGCCACTTATCCAGCACATTCTGAAAATCCGCTGGCAATTCGCTGTCAAAATGCACATACTCTTTACTCGTGGGATGAATAAATCCCAGGCTTTTGGCGTGCAGTGCATGCCTTGGAAGCAGCTTAAAACAATTCTCTACAAAAGATTTGTATTTCGCAAAAACAACTCCTTTTCGAATTCTACTACCGCCATATTTCTCGTCGTTAAACAACGGATGACCAAAGTGTTTCATGTGGACCCGAATTTGATGCGTGCGGCCGGTTTCGAGCTGACATTCAATGAGGCTGGTAAAAACAAATTCTTCTAAAACCGTGTAATGGGTTGTTGCGTGTTTCCCACCTTCTCCAACCACCGAAAAGGCCATTCGATTTTTTGGATTTCGCGCGATGTTTCCTTCAATCGTTCCCTCCCTATTCTGAAAGGTACCCCAGGTGAGTGCAAGGTATTTCCGAACCGTTGTATGAGCTCTAAATTGTGCGGAAAGGAACGACATAGCATCTTCGTTTTTTGCCACCAGCAGAAGACCCGATGTATTCATATCGATGCGATGCACCAAATAAGGGTGGCGGTTGCCTTTTAATATATCATCCCCTAAATAATGCGCCAAGGCATTGCTCAAGGTGCCCGTATAATTACCTACTCCAGGATGTACCGCCATTCCAGCAACTTTATTAATAATCATTAAGTCTTCATCTTCATACACCACATCTAGTGGGATGTTTTCGGGCTTAACTTCATATATTTTTGGCTCGTCAAATACAATTACTTTAATATCATCAAGTGGTCGAACCTTGTAATTAGATTTAACCGTTTTCCCATTCACATAAACTTTCCCTTCATCAATGGCCGATTGAACCCTATTGCGAGTAACTCCTTCAATTCGGTCGACCAAAAATTTGTCGATGCGCAAAGCGGATTGACCTGGGTCTGCTATAAACTTATATTGAACATAATGTTCCTTCTGCTCCTCGTTCTCCATTTTTTTTTGCTATCCTAGAAAGCGTAAATTCGCCCAAAATTAGAAGCAAAGTAAATGATTACACACGAAAGTTCCCTTGAAGATTTTAGCAGTCAGCTCGATTACGTGATTTCCGAATACACAAATCACGAACTCAAAGCAGATCAATTTCAAAACATCGTGCTTGGAGGCCTTGGAGGTTCGGGCATTGGAGGAGCTATAGCAAAGAATTGGTTGCATAAAACGTTTCCACTTCCCATCGAAACAATTAACAATTATAATTTACCCAACTATGTAAATGAACATTCATTGGTAGTTCTCAACTCGTATTCTGGCAACACGGAAGAGACGCTGTCACTTCTCGAACAAGCTTTATCTAAAAAAGCTCAAATCGTGGTAATGTGTTCGGGTGGAAAAATCAAGGACCTTGCTTCTAAGAACAAGCTAAAAACATACAGCATCCAAACAGGTTTCCAACCCCGAATGACGATTGGCTTTGGACTTACCTACTTATTGCTCATTTTAAGCGAATTGACGGGTACCAACCTTCGTGAAAAGCTGACGGAGATCAGTCATCAAATGCGCGAGAAACAGGAAGCTCAGATCGAATCAGCACTCCGCGTTTTTAATTTCTTTAAATCCAGCTTGAAAAATAAGTTTGTGGTTTTGGCCGACCCAGAAATGCTGGCTGTTGCTACTCGATTTTCTCAACAAATGAACGAGAATCCAAAGTTGGAATGTTTTGTTCATGCAGTACCCGAATGCAACCACAACGTAATCGAATCGTATACCGATCGTTTGCCAACCAATTTCATAATGTTGTACACCAACCAGCACGAAAACATCGAAGCTCGATTTGAATTTTTAACTGGACACCTAGAAATGGATAACAACAAGGTGTTGCCCATGTTTATTCCAAAACTCGAGCTTTTTACCATTTATGATGTGATATATAGATTGGATTGGGTGTCTGTGATGATTGCCAACGAATTGGGTGCGCCTTTAATGGAAGTGCCCATCATTATGGAATTGAAAAATTACTTGGCTTCCATTCAAGAACTTAATTCTTCAGAACCCGATTCGGAAGAGGAATTGAGTTAATTCAGAACTCCTTTTAACCTATGTTCGATTCATATTTTGAATTTTAAAAGATTAATTGAACTCAGGTTTTTAACATAAAAAAAGGTATGACTCCAATCATACCTTTTTTTTATGCCTGATAAATTTGCTTAGTTCACCATAAAATGTTTGGTTACGGTTGTTCCATTTTCTGCCTCGGCCGATATGATGTAATTTCCTGATGCTAAACCGGTTACTTTAATATTACCCGTGGAGCTTTGAGAATAATCTCCTTGCAAAACTACTTGACCGTTATATCCGTATATCACATAATTTATCCATGCAAAATTCTTCAACTCTAGGTAATCGCTGGTTGGATTTGGATGTAAAACAACCAAAGACTTCCGTTCATCATTTGGATCTAAACTTGAAAATATGGTCTCTTCTAATTGCGCTACCCACACTCCGCGACCATAGGTAAAGACAAAGAGTTTACGATCGCTTTCTCGAAGTCGAATCATAGGAACATAAACATTTGGAATCGATTCTTCCTTCTCCCACCATTGGCCTCCGTTTAAGGTAAAATACAAACCGTAATCGGTTGCCACCATAATGTGTTTCGAATCTTTTGGATCCACTTCTATCCAATTAACCGGAAGTTGGGTTGGCAAATTGGAAGATATATCCACCCAAGTAGGCACGTCGGTATCTGCATTCAATACTTTCCAAATTCTTGGCAAGGTACTCGCATTGCTGTGCGCAAGATAAATGGTAGTTTGCTCATTCGGATCCACTTCTATATTCCCAATAAATGCACCTTTGGCTTGTGGCGGTGATAAACTCAACATTCTAAATTCATCGCCAGCTTGAGCGGTTTTGGCATTCTTTATTCGATACAGCATGCTGCTCTGCCCCCCCACATAAAGTGTTGGATTGTCTTCGGATGTCATTCCTACACAAAAGGCAAAACCCGAAAAATCGTTTGTAATCTTAGTAAAGCTCGAGCCCGAATTGGTGGTACGAGCCAACGCTCTTTTTGACGGGAAGTAGAGCTGTGTGCCATCCGTTGGGTTAATAGCAAATGGATTGATAAACCAAAAATCTTCTGCATTTAGCTTGGATGCAAGATTGTTATAAATTCTGCTCCAACCTCCACCATTCCAACGGCGAAGATTTCCGTTTTGCGAGGAAGCATAGCGTATGTTGCCTGTTGCGTCGATGGCATTAAAGGACCCATCTCCCCCAACTTCAATATCAAAGCTAGATCCACCGTTTGTATTGGTCGTAGTCCAATTGTCTTGAGCGCCAATAATTACATTATCACCCGTTGGGAAAAAGTCGCCAGCATAAATCTGGGTAATGTTCAACTTGGTATTTCTATTGGTGGCGGTAACCCCGGCGGTTATCTTAGAATAGCGGTATATGCCTCCATCCGAGACCGAGTAGTAGGTATCTGAGCCTGGAACGAAAACAACATCGTGATAATCTGAATGCGTATTAACTTGCTCAGACCAACTCGAGGCTCCGTTGATTGAAAATGCCGCTTCAACTCCGGCAACAATTACATGGTTTGGATCTGCTGGATTGACGGCAAGCGTTAAATTATGCCAGGTTTGATTAAAGCTCAAACCATTGGCCTTTTCTGGATTCGTCATTGCCTTCCAGGTTTTGGCTTTGTCGGTTGACTTGTATACACCAAAAAGGCTGGCACGATCTGAACCTGCGCAGACCATGTAAACCACATTAGGGTTGCTAACGCTGGCTTCTACCAAGCATCTTGCAAACCCTGTGGTTGGAAAACCATTGTCAATCACTTCAACAATTGTGGTTGATCCTACCTCATTTTCGTCGAAGTAATATAATCCAGCACCTTCCTTCGTAAAATAAACTCGCCCGTCTTCCGTTGCGTCAACGTCGTTAATATCAACGCTGGTATTGTGTATTTGATCAAAGCTTTCTCCGCCATCTTTCGACCGATAAAGTCCGTCAGAAATGGTGGCAACATAAATGGTATTTGCATCTGTTTTTGAATGCTCAATATCCCAAGTTTTTTGAAAACTCGTTGTGCTCGAAGCCTCCAATTGCTTAAAAGTTAGCCCTCCATCAATCGATTTAAAGATGCCGTCGCCATTGTAATTAATGTGCACGCCCGAAGAAACTTCTCCGGTAGAATAATACATTATTTTGGGATTAAACGGGCTTTGTGTAATGGATGTAATGGTTAAAGTAGAAGCGGCATCATTGATTGGAGCCCAGCTACCACCAGCGTCTTCCGATATCCATATCCCACCCGAAACACCTCCAGCAATGAGCCGAGAACTGTTGGATCGATCTATGATCATTGTTCGAGTTCGGCCTCCAATGTTGTACGGACCGAGTTCATAAACGGATGAGAAAAAATTCGTTTTGCCAAGCTTAGAAGGCACCTGGTCCCTCCATTGTTTCCATAAACCAACAGGGATTTCTCCCCCTTCGTTCTTTTTCATTTCATAAAACTGCTGGCCATAGCCTGCTTCAGCATCTTCTGCCGTTGGCAAAGACTTATACGGTGCTTTTTGAATGAAATAACCCATTCCAATTAAGCCAACAATAGCAATGAGTATTCCTAAATGCCAACGGTATTTGTAATATATATGGTTCAACTTATTTCTTTTAAAATTTAATGAATGATCCTCTTTGATATGACAACAACACGGTGTCATTTAAAGTTTGGATTTAGTCTTTTTTGCGATTGAGAGTTAAGGCTCCCAACATCCATTTAGGAAGTGGTTTTTTGGAATTTCTTTTTTTCAGGTTCAAATACCAACCTACTTTTTTCATGATTGGAATTTTATGTGTTTCCACGAATTCTATGAGCGTGCCATCTTGATCTTCTATGTAGCTAAAATGACCAGCCGCTTCTCCCATATCAAAAGAATTGGAACTATCCACGGTAAATGGATACCCTGCCTTTGATGCTGTTTCTTTCAAAGCGGCCATATCAGTAACATCGAAGCATAGGTGTATAAAACCTAAATCACCCCAATACCTGTTCTCATAAACTTTTCTGGGTTGTTGGTCGAGTTGTTGAACCAGTTCTATTTCCGTTGGGCCGAGGAGTTGACTAAATCCACCCATTCGATCTCTACTGTGTCGCAACAACACTCTTCGGTACCTCTTTCCAGGCTCCACCAAACCTTCTAAATCATCGAAGGTGTCTGTTTTATCGAAACGCACTTCATCGTACCCTAAAAAATCTTTGTACAGCGCTAAAGCCTTGTCGATGTCTGAAACCCCAATGGTAGCCCCAGCCACTCCACCCACAAGCGATTTGCTGTTGAGAAAAAACTTGTCGAACTCAACAATTTCGAACCAATTTTGATAGGGATCTTTTATGTAGAAGTGCTTTCGTCCGCAAGCATCGGTATAGACTTCCGAACTTAGATTGCAGCCCTTGGTAGAAAGAAAGGCAAAAGCAGCATCTACATCTCGCGATTTCATCTTGCAAACATTGATTCCCAAATCGCCAAAAACCGGTTGAAAACTAGGTGCTTCTGGGATTCTGCTGGTGTATTGCCAAATCTCAAAACCTCCGCCACCTTGCATGTTTAACGCTAAAATAGCATGTCGATCATGTGGCTTTCCACCCGTATATGGCAGCATTAATGCCGCCGTGGCTGCCTCTTCAAAGATGGGCACATCCATGCCTAAGTTCTTGCGATACCAAGTCCAAGCTTCATGAACGTTTGGTATACCAATGCCCATTTGTTGGATTCCACTAATCATATTTCCCATTGCCGCGAATATAACATCTCGAATACCTAAAATCGAGGTTCAAGAGCAATTTCTACTCGTGTTTAATCCTTGGAACGAGATACCAAAACAATTTCGGTAAATACTTGTGGATGTATACCATAAGCAATTCTTTTTTACCCACTAAGATTCGGCGCTTTTTCTTCATAATACCTGCAAAGACCTTGTTTGCGCAAACTTCTACCTTCATGCCATTTGCCAGTCCAGGATTCATGGTACCATTTACAGAACCATCTTTCGTGATGGCATTCAAGGAAATGTCGGTTTGAATTCGACCCGGAAACACTAGAGTTGTTGAAATTCCTTGATTTACAAGTTCCAAACCTAAGGTTTCGAAATAGCCCACCATGGCATGTTTACTGGCTGAGTATGAGGATCTTAACGGAAAGCCAAATAGTCCTGAAATGCTCGAAATTGCCACAATTTGGCCCTGCTGCTCTTCCAACATCCAACGGGCCACCAACTTTGTGAGGGAAATGGTTCCGAAGTAATTGGTTTCAAATATTTGACGATCTACGTCGAGGTTAGTTTCTACGGCCAGCGATCGCTGGCTCAATCCACCATTGTTTATCAGAATGTCCAATCGACCAATTTCAGATCGCAACGTTTCGAGCTTTTCTGGAAACGATGTTATGTTGGTTAAGTCGAGCGGTAATACATAGGATGTGCCCCCTAAATTCCGGCAAGCTTCGGCCACAACTTTTAGATTTTCTTCACTGCGAGCCGAAAGAATGACGCAGAATTTTTCAGATGCGAATTTACGGGCTAAGGCGGCTCCAATGCCCGAACTTGCGCCTGTTATCCAAACCGTTTTTTGTCGTACTGAATTTGCTGGAGAAGACATTTTACAAAGCGAAATGAGCGCTTAAATTGCTACTTAAGTTCAAATTTGGTCGTACCAATGATCACATCTTCACAAAAAATATGCGCTTCGTACTCGCCCGAAATCAATGCATTTGACTTGTTCCAGTAAAACACCAAAATCTCATTCTCATTGCTGAAGTTAAAGGTCTGCTTTGCCGTAAAAATGCTTTCTTCCCCTTGAAAATTGAATTTTCCGGATCCACTTGCATTGTCTTGCAACGGCGATTTGGAGGGCGATAAGATTTTCAAGTAAACCGTTTTAGGACCATGCACGGCAATTGGATTGTTATCTAAGGTAAATTCAACCTTAATTCGATCCATGCGTGAGAGTTTGCTAAGGTCTTTTTCGGTGTCGTCGTTCTTAATTTTAACCCCAGTTGCAAAAATATTTTTCACTTTGAGTTTGGAAGCAATATTCACTTTATTATTGGCGGTATTTAATTCGCCCTCCAAAAAATTACGATCCGATTTTTGCTGCATAATTTCTTGCTCACTAGCATACACCTTATCTTCTAAAAATTGATTCAACTTGCTTAAAGAGTCCACCTGTTGGGTGTAAAACGCAATCTTCCCAGTTAGGTTATTTTTCTCCGCTCTTGCCTGCGCCAGTTGCTCCTTGGATATGTTTTTGTTCTTTAGCAAGGATCTTATTTGGGCAACCTTGTTTGCGATGTCACGATCTTTTTCTGAAATTAAACTATCGAGTGTTTTGTTTCTTCCAACGTAATCTTGCAACTGAAGTTCCATCTTGTCCAATTCGACTTCCAAAGCCTCTGCTTCTGCAGAAAGATCTACATTTTCTTTTTCAACTACCTCAATTTTATCATTTTTCTGCCAGAGGTTGTAGATTAACCAACCGTTAACAAGAAACAGGGCCCCGATTATCAAAAACAAGAACAGCCTGCTGCGCTTATCTTTTTCTTCATTTTTTAAACTCATATTATTCACTAACGTCTTAACGCACAAATGTAACCAAATTCGAAGATATTTTATGATAAAGATATGACTTTACTCGACGAAAGAACTTCGATGCTTTACGCTACCAATTGAACCTTTTTTTTGATAAATATCATTGATTTTATGCTTGCAATTACAAGTTTCAATATCGAATATTGCCGCTGTTTAGAATTAGTCCAAATAAAAATTAACAGAGAATGCGCATCTTCTCCCTTTGCTTCGTCCTAATAAGTTTTCAATTAACTTGGGCTCAAGTAAACATTTCAGGTCAAATCATTGACCAAATTACCAGCTTGCCCTTACCTGGAGTTAACGTGTTGGAAGAGGGAACAAGCAATGCCACCATTTCGAATCAACAAGGGCAATATAAACTTCAGGTTTTAAATGATGAGGCCTCAATTCGCTTTAATCACATTGGTTATCAAACACTTATCACAAAAACGAGCACATTGGTCGACCCCGTCGAGATGCATCGGTTTTCGAGCAATATGCCAACAGCTTACATACAAAGTGGAAGAATTATACAAGATTCATTCTTCTCTGTTGGGACTGGCAGTTTGATCTCGGCAAAAATGTTGAATCAATTTTATTTCACCGATATAAGCAGAGTTCTACCCAATATTCCTGGAGTAAACATTCAAGAAGAAGATGGATTTGGCCTGCGACCCAACATTGGATTGCGTGGTTCGGGTTCAAGCAGAAGTTCTAAAATAACCTTAATGGAAGACGGTATTTTAATGGCACCTGCTCCATATGCGGCTCCCGCGGCCTATTATTTCCCAACCATGGGCCGAATGAGTGGCATTGAAATATTAAAGGGAAGCAGTCAGATTCCCTACGGCCCCAACACAACCGGTGGTGCCATAAATTTAATTTCGAGCCCACTCACTACACAGCGCTCAGCCGAGCTGCTTATGCAAACCGGTTCATTTAATACAACAACGGTACACGGTCGATTCTCAAACTCGCACAAAGGCTTTTCGTACTTGGCTCAATTCTATCAATATTCCAGCAACGGCTTTAAACACATCAACAAGGTGTATGACTCTGGTTTTAAGAAATCAGATTTCTTGATTAAAATGGGATACATCTGGGGAGGCGATGTTAAGAATAGCGTTCAAGTTAAATGGGGCAGCGTGGATGAGTCTTCAAACGAAACCTACCTCGGCCTTAGCACAGCAGATTACGAATCAGACCCTTATCAGCGTTATTTGGGTACAAGCTTGGATCATTTTAAATCCAATCATCAACAACTTAGCCTTAGCCATCAAATTCAAACCAAAAAAGGTTTAGAAATTCAGACTCAGGTTTATGCTAATACTTTTGAGCGAAATTGGTTTAAGCTCGATAAGGTGGCGGACAGCATAGGGAAAACGTTTAGCTTATCTAATGCCCTTCTGGATCCATTTACTCTAGAAGTTTTAAAAGGGCAAAATGCCATCAATGGCAATTTGTACATCAAAGCCAACAATCGGAGCTATTACAGCAGAGGAATTCAATCAAACGCTTCATACCGATTTAATCGATCCTCTCAAAAAAGGTTTACGCATACCAGCAATCTAGGACTTCGCTTTCATCAGGATGGGATGGATCGCTTTCAATGGGTGGATCGATACTCCATTCTCGAAAAAAATTTAACGCTCTTTTCTGCGGGCGCACCTGGAACTGAAAGCAATTTGCTATTAGATGCGGAAGCCTTTTCTGGATACGTACAACATCAGGTTAAGTCAACTCGTTGGCAAATAAATCCAGGCGTACGATTTGAACATATCCGAATTTATGAGACCAATTATGGCAAGTTGGATCCGGAGCGAAGTGGTGTTGCGCAAGAGCAGATGGAAAACATTACAACCGCTGTTCTACCAGGAATAGGCTTTCGCTACCAAACCAATGCACAATACTTCATAATGGGTGGCATTCATCGCGGTTTTTCACCACCCGGTGTTGACAGCGCTGCCAAAAGCGAACTGAGCACAAACTCAGAATTGGGTGTTGAAGCAAAGTTTTCAAAAGTTCAAGCTAAGCTTGTTGTTTTTCACACGCATTATAACAATTTGCTGGGAACAGACCTTGCGGCCAACGGTGGCTCGGGTTCACTTCAAATGTTTAATGGTGGCGCTGCTCAAGCTTATGGCGTGGAATGGCTGCTTGGTTTTCAAGGTTTGGAATTTAACAAACATCATTTTAGATTTCCAATCCAATTGACGTATACATTTACGGAAGCACAGTTTTTAACCAACTTCGACAGCGATTTTGAAGCGTGGGGAAAGGTTCAAGATGGCGACGAACTGCCTTACATTTCAAAACATCAAGCAGCACTTATGTTGCAAGCGGTAGGAAGACGGCTCACGGTAAGCATCAACAATCGCTTTACCAGCGCAATGCGTTTAGTGGCTGGATCGGATGATTTGAGCGCGGCAAATTCCATTCAACCAAACTATCTATGCGATTTGAACTTTCAAGTTTTGGCAACCGATCGCACCAAATTACTTGTAAGCATCAACAATTTGCTGAACAACACATATTTGGCCAGTTCATGGCCCGCAGGCCACCGACCGGGCATGCCACGCTTTGTTCAACTGGGCTTTAAAATGTATTTGTAACACAACAGATTAAATCTAAATCACCTCCCCTTTCTTTTGCATTTATGCCTATAATTAAAAGCATCGATCAACTATTATAGGGTGCACTCAATATCTTAACACTCATGTGATAGGTTCAAACAAATTGAGGTAATTTTGCGTTCATTATCACAAATAATAGAAGGCAAGAAGAATGAAGAAAGACAGCAAAAAATTTCTTTTTAAATACCTAGACAATAATTCGCCAACCGGTTTTGAAATGGCTGGCCAAAAGCTTTGGCTGGAGTACCTTAAACCCTACCTCGACGAATACGAGGTAGATGTGTATGGAACGGCCATTGGAATTATCAATCCCGGAAAGGAATACAAGGTGGTAATTGAAGCACACGCCGATGAAATTGCTTGGTTTGTGAACTACATTGACGAAAAAGGATACATCTATGTAATTCGAAATGGAGGTAGTGATACACAAATTGCCCCATCTATGCGGGTGAAACTGCACACTAAAAAAGGCAAGGTGGATGGCATCTTTGGATGGCCAGCAATTCACGTCCGTGATCGAGTAAAAGAGGTTACACCAAGCTTGAGCAATCTATGCATTGACGTAGGCGCTGATACTAAGGCGGATGTTGAAAAAATGGGGATCCACGTTGGAACCGTCGCCACCTTTGATGCACAAACGATGGAGTTGAATAAGCAATTTGTTGTTGGAAGGGCCTTAGATAATCGCGCTGGTGGATTTATGATTGCCGAAGTTGCTCGATTACTCAAGGAAAACAAAAAAGAACTCCCTTATACCTTATACATTGTAAATTCTGTGCAGGAGGAAATTGGCTTGCGTGGTGCCGAAATGGCCAGCAGAAGAATTAAACCAAACGTGGCCATTGTAACCGATGTTTGTCATGATACGCACAGCCCCCATTACAACAAAAAAGAGCAAGGCGACACAAAGTGTGGTGGCGGCCCCTGTTTAACAACGGGTCCATCTGTTCAGAATAATTTGTTGGATATGATCATTAACGTAGCGGACAAGAAGAAAATTCCATTTCAACGAATGGCGGCCAGCAGAAGTACCGGCACCGATACAGACGCCTTTGCCTACAGTGATGTTGGCTTGGCATCAGCCTTAATATCGTTACCGCTTAAATACATGCATACAACGGTAGAAACCGTTCATTATGATGACATTGACGCCGTAATAAAACTGATTTACGAAGTTTTGATTCAACTAAAATCGGGGCATGATTTCCGATATTTCACCTAGTTTAAACCCTATTAAGAAAAACATAAAATGCAATTCAATAAAAAAATTATAAAAAGCACATTGATCACAACGTTGGTTTTGGTTGCCATTGGATGTGGAACATCATCAAAATCCGTTGGTCAAAATGCTCCTTCAGAAGTGCTTGGTGCTACTGCCTTTAACGCTCAAATAAAAGCAACGGTAAAACCTCAAATTGTCGACGTTCGTACATCGGAAGAGTATAACAGCGGGTATATAAAGGATGCGATGAATCTAGACTTTTATGCTTCTGATTTTGATCAGAAATTGGGCTTGTTAAATAAAAACGATACCGTTTTTGTGTATTGTAAGTCGGGTAGGCGAAGTGCGGATGCCACTTCAAAACTAGTGGCGATGGGCTTTACCAAGGTATACGATTTATCGGGTGGAATTACGACATGGCGGGCGGTTAATTTACCACTTGCTGGAGATGAAAAACCTACCACTACTTCAGGAATGAGTGTTGCGGATTTCGACATGCTTTCATCGAGCGAAACATTGGTATTGATTGACTTTTATGCACCCTGGTGCGGGCCGTGCAAGCAAATGGCACCTTATTTAGCGGAAATGAAAAAGAAGTATCCAGAAAATAAGCTAAAGATTGTTAAGATTGATGTGGACCAGAATTCAGTTATATCCAACCATTTTAAAATTGAAGGGATACCACACATTAAGGTATTTAAGGATGGTAAAGAGGTGTATACACACACTGGCATGCTAAGAGAAGAGCAGATGATGGACGTGTTAAAACCGTATTTATAAGCCGGTAAATAAAATCTTGGCGGTATAAGATTAATTATTGATTTTTGCCGCATAATTGGGGGATTAGCTCAGCTGGCTAGAGCGCCACACTGGCAGTGTGGAGGTCAGCGGTTCGACTCCGCTATTCTCCACTCAATTCACAAATGCTGTCTTGTAAAAGACAGCATTTTTTTATGTCTAGTTGGGATGATTAAGATGAATATTGCGCCATTTTAAATCCTGAATTCATTTTACATGTTTTGTACATCCGTTCATCATGTCAAGTCCATCCTTAAATTTCATACATCCTCTACAAACAATCACTTCGCCTCCATCCTACCTTTAATCTTTTGATGCTGATAGGCAGAATCTAGCCCAATGCGCTCCAAATCATCTCCAATACGCCAATCCAACCGCAAATGAGGTTGCCCAGCATCCACCCAAGCTGTAAACCATAGGCTGCCCACAAACTCAATAGAAGCGCGTAAACGCGCCTCTACCATGCCATTAAGCATGTTGTGATATTCTTCACAAAAATGGGTTGAATAGGTTTGAACAACTTGACGGCCGCGATCTTCAAAGGTGTATTTTTTAGTTTCAGATGTATGCTCAGTGGCCTGCAATTCAAAACTCAATACGCTGTCAACTGCAGCATAGCTCTGTTCAAATCGCATCCAAACTTCATGGGTTACATTGTCTACATAACGGGCCTTTCCTACAAAGTAATTGTAATCCGATTGAAAGAGTTCCGGCAATCGAGATTCCCACAAGCCGTGAATGCCATGTTGATTTGTTTTCTGGCCATTGTAGTTTCCTGTAGCGTGAAGCGGCACATGCAAGTCGCCCACATAATGTCCCAAATCTGCGCTTAACCGTAAAATGGCTTTATAGTCGTGCGCTTTAAATGCCTCGGTTAACTGGTACTTAACTAAGATTACATGCCACGGAACAATGCCGTATTTTAACAAACTGTCTTGTCCATATTTGGCAACTGCATCCTTCCAAGTATGAGGAAGAGTATCTAACGGAACCTCATTCTCATAATGATCAGCGTCTAAGAAATGTCGAGGCGCCTCATTTTCAACAACGTACCGCCTTTTATCGGCGTTTACTGCTGAGCTTACAATGTAATTTAAATGCATCTTGTAAAAGCCAAACATCGAATCAGGCAAGGTATAAACGGCTATTTCATTAATGGTTTTGTGGCCTAGAAACCCCCATGGATAAATTACAATGGGAGTAAAAAAAAAGCACAATGCGAGAAGGATGGAAGTTAGTTTGGTGGTTTTCATATTCCAAAAATAACACAGAATGTTTAAATAGTTTGGAAGTTCGACCTTATTTAGTCAGGATGACTCTTTGGTTTGTAAACTATTCTGAAATTTGCTGGATCTGATCCATCTTGAGTTGCACTGGTATTTCCCAGCTGCTTTTGCTCGTGATGCCTTTTAACGATTTCTTGGATTTCTTCCTCTTCCTTCATACGCTTCCACCACTCTGGCATGTCTTCTTCGGTTTCACCTTCAAAAGGATCGGGGTCGTCGCTTGGTCCATGTTTACGGAAGGTAAAGGCCATGGCAATACCCGATATGGTTCCAAACAAATGGCCTTCCCACGAAACCTGATTCCCAGATATATTAAACTGTGGAAATAAGCCCCAGACCATACTTCCATACAAAAACACCAAGATTAAAGCCACTGCAGCAAGGCTTTGGTTCTTGCGAATAATTCCACTAACCAGTAAAAAAGTAACTAATCCATACACCAAGCCACTGGCACCAATATGAATGGACCATGAATCGCCAAAAAACCAAACACCCAACCCGCTGATCAGCCAAATTCCTGCAAAAATTTTAGGACTTTCTTTAAAAAAGAAATGGATTACAAAAGCGGATGATACAAGAAATGGTACTGTGTTTGAAAAGAGGTGGCCAAAATCGCCGTGCAAAAATGGGCTGGTTATAACACCTATGAGCCCTTTGGCGCTTTTAGGGTTAATGCCAAATTGATTTAAATTGAGGTTGTATTGAACATCTACAAAATAAACCAACCAAAAGAAAACCACAAAAACTGCAGGCCATATAATATTGTCAAGAATTTGATTAACCAGCTTATACATAGCTACTTAACATTCATGTTCTGCCAACCTTCGGCATCCACGATGGCTTGCAATTGCTTGGTAAACTCATCCAATTTTTTAGGGTGTTCTCCTGTAATTACGATCTCTTTCTCGATCTTTTTATAATTGAAGCCCAAAACGGTGCTTGGCAGATCTGAAACATAGCTTGGGTAATCCTTAAGATAATCTTCCCAGTTAACTGAAGCCATCGAATTAAAGAGTTCTTTAGTTTCTTTCTTACTCAGCTGTTTATGCCATTCGCCTACCATATCGGTAAACCGATCTCCAGTAAACTTCACCACTCCATCTGAAGTAACAAGCATTTTATAGATTGGGCAGGTGCCGTAGCACGCAGTTCGTTGAAAGGTTATAGAAGCATTTTTGGGTACGTTCTTTTGTGCGCCGCAGCCGCCCAATATAAAAATACTGGCCACAATCAAGAGGTTTGTTAACAGCTGTTTCATTTGTTCGTTTTCCCTATTACCTTAGGTTAAACATGTTATGGTGGTAAGTGTTTGCTTAATTTCCGTTGAGTTTTATAACAATAACACCGGGTTTATTCTTTTCGTCAAATTTAAAAAAGGTGTCATTAATGTTAATGTTCCCATTAAAACCGGTCACAGCGTAGGTTGCAACACTCCCATTTTTATTCATAATCGACATATCCTCAATCTTATGGGTGGATTTCTCGATGCTCAATTTAACTTTAAAGTACGGCCTATTTTTGTTGGTAGGTGTAAGTTCAATTTGTTGTACTTTCTTACTTCCCTTTATTGACTCACCCGTATACCGGTAGTTAAATCCTTTTTCATAGATGGTAAAAATGTCAGCAGGATTAATCTCTTGATCATCCGGATTGTAATCCGAGATCTGAACTTCATTTTCTTCTTTAAAATACGTCCACATTGTTTTCCCGTCGCAGTAGATTTCCTGCCCGGTCATATCAATTCTGAATTTCTTTCCTTTTAAATATAGAGTGCCGCTTTGTTTGATGGCGCCGCCATTAGATTGCTTAACGTTTAAGGCAAATTGAGCCTTAATAGTTTTGTACGCCTTATACGTCTTACTTACATCTCCAAGAATCTTTGTGGCCGTTGCATCTTGTGCAGTTAAAAAACCTGGACTGAAAGCAAAGATGCCGGTTAACAAAAGGAGGAAGGTGATTTTGTTTTTCATAAAGATATGTTTTCTACACTTTGTTTTTGTGATTGATCCACGTTTCTAGCTGTGGCATCTCGTTATTGTTCATTCAAAAATTGTTCCAAAGCATATTCGTCAGGCAGGAGCACCTGGCGCGCTTTGCTGCCTTCGAACGAACCTACAATATTAGCACGTTCCAATTGATCAATCAAACGACCTGCGCGGTTGTATCCTATTTTAAGTCGGCGCTGAAGCAAAGATGTGCTTCCTTGTTGAGCCACCACCACGATTCGTGCAGCGTCTTCAAACAAGACATCTAGATCATCCGGATTGAGATCTTCTGTGTTTCCACTCGATTCTTCAGCGATCTCCGGAAGGATGTACGCCGACGAATACCCGCGTTGTTCACCAATAAAAGCTGTAATCATCTCAACTTCCGGTGTATCAACAAATGGACACTGCAGGCGCACTAAGTCGCTGCCGTTGCTAAAAAGCATATCGCCCTTTCCAATAAGCTGATCTGCACCGTTGCCATCGAGTATTGTTCTTGAATCAATTTTAGAACTTACTCTAAAGGCTATTCTAGCCGGGAAATTTGCTTTAATGGTACCGGTAATGATGTTAACGGATGGGCGTTGGGTAGCTAAAACTAAATGAATACCGATGGCTCGAGCTAGTTGAGCCAATCGAGCAATTGGGTGCTCAACCTCTTTACCAGCCGTCATTATTAAGTCGGCAACTTCATCAATAACCACAACGATGTATGGCAAGAATCGATGCCCTTCATTTGGATTTAACGTTCGCTTTAAAAACTTGGCGTTATACTCTTTAATGTTTCGTACCAAGGCATCTTGAAGAAGTGCATATCGGTTGTCCATTTCCACACAAAGGCTATTTAATGTTCTAATAACCAGCTTATTATCGGTCAGGATGGCATCGCCTTCACCTGGTATTTTTGCCAAATAGTGCCGTTCAATTCGTTGATATAAGGTGAGTTCAACCTTTTTGGGATCCACCAAAACGAACTTTAACTCGGATGGGTGTTTGTTGTAAAGCAGCGAAACCAACAAAGCGTTTAATCCAACCGACTTACCCTGCCCCGTAGCTCCAGCCATTAATAGGTGAGGCATTTTAGCCAAATCGGCAACATACACTTCATTTGATATGGTTTTACCCAGACAAACTGGCAGGTCGTGCTTCGAATTTTGGTACTTCTTGCTAAGGATGTTCGAGCGCATCGAAACAATCTCAGCTTCTTTATTGGGTACTTCAATGCCGATGGTTCCTTTGCCCGGAATTGGAGCTATTATGCGAATGCCCAATGCAGCTAAACTCAGCGCTATGTCATCCTCTAAATTTTTTATCTTGGATATCTTAACCCCTGGTGCTGGAACAATTTCGAATAAGGTTACCGTTGGACCAATGGTTGCTTTTATCTGAGAAATATCGATTTTGTAGTTCTTCAGTGTTTCAACAATCAGATCCTTGCTGCGTTTTAAATCCGCTTCGCTAACTTCGGTTTTCTGATCATCGTAGGCATTTAGAAAGTTTATGCTTGGAAACTTGTACGACGACAGATCCAAGGTTGGGTCATACGGCGTATCCACCGTATTATGGGTTATATCCTTGGCTTTAACAGCATCATCTTGAACCCCTTTATCGATTTCTAGATCCAAATCAGCCTCCTCAATTTTGGTTTCATTTTCAGGGTCGGAAACATTGCGAACAATTTCGAAATCTGATTTAGATTCTGGAACGGGAACTGTTTTAACCTCAATTTGATCTTTCTCAAAAAGTGATTCCGTTGGTATCAATACGTCAATGTCGTCGTCATCATAATCTTCATCATCGTGGTCGTGGCCGGGGTCAAAGGAACTTTTAGACTTCCTTTTATCCACAATTTTGTTTACCCAAGAAGCAATGATTTGATATAAGTCGATTTCAAAATTCCAAATAAGAATGCTTGCCAAAGCAGCCACCAATACTAGAATAACGCCAAAAACTCCCAACAGATATTTTAGTCCAGAATAGAGTTCAAATCCAAACAGGCCAGCCAATACGGGGTAGGTTCTATGAAAAATAAGAGCCAACAGCACACCGAAAAAACCTATGGTCATAACGGTGTATTTGAGTGCTTGATATAGGTTAAACTTTCTTGAATTTGTGTAAATGCGTAAACCGATGATAACGGTGAGATAAGGTATCATAAAGGCGGTCAACCCAAAGCCGCGATGCATGAGTTGAAAACTTAGCTGGGCTCCTAATAACCGCATCCAATTGCGAACGGCTTCTGGGTTTTGTTCGAAATATACATCACTTCCAGAAACAACGCTGTCGTCTGCCTTCCAGGTAAAAAGAAAGCTGAGCATAGACAAGAACATAAAAATGGCGAAAAGACATATAAAGCCTCCCACAATCTTTCGAGTTCGATTATCGCGCAGCAAGAAATGATCCATCCAATTAATCTTTGTCTTGGTGGCCAATTTCCCAGTTTTTGCTCTCGGAGTGCTCGTCTTCTTTTTTGTACTTGCTTGTTTCTTTGCCATTTTTTTTGCCTGACCCATAGTGGTTGATGATTCCAACCTAGTTTAGGAGCAACCCACAAAGATAAACGGCTGGAAATGGGATTTTGGTTTAAAATCATTTTTAGGTTGTGGAAAGCAATTACTCCTGTTGCCTTTCAAGACAATGAGCAAGGCAATTGCCTTTGAAGATTGGCCTCATGTGATTTAAGGCAGCTCAACCGAAGCTTGATCTTTGATTTATAAGAGTCTGAATCCATTCTTATAAAATATTTTAAAATTCAAAAATCATACCTTCCTTAGCCAAGATTGTGTTGCTAAACTCTGCACTGGCTTCGATTTGATGTGCACTCAGGTCTCCATATCGCGAAGAGAAATGACCCAAAATAAGCTGTTTGACTCCCATTTGAGCGGCAAACATTCCTGCTTGTTTTGCTGTGCTGTGACCCGTCTCTATGGCTCTGTCCAGTAAATTGTGCAAGAACGTAGCCTCGTGGTAAAGTACCGAAAAACCCTTGTAAGCTTTTGCTATTTCTGGGGCATATCGTGTATCCGTTACGTAGGCATAGCTGAAAGGGGGCGGTGGATCGAAGGTTAAAACTTCGTTGGCTACCAACCCTCCATTTTGCAGCGTTCCTTCGCTACCTCTTTTCAAATCTGGGTATTGATGGATGGGGATGTTATATTGCTTACACGCTTCCAAATTCAAGGTGCGCTCTTGATGCACTTCCTTAAATAGGAAGGAGAAACAAGGCACTCGATGATGAACTGGCACCGCTTGTACTTGCAAGTTTTCAAATTCAAAATCGTGTTTCTCGTTGGCATGTAATGTAACGAATTCCAGTTCAAAATTTAAAGAGATGGCGGCGTGTTTGCAGTGGAGTTTAAAAATTTCCTCCATGCCTTTTGGTGCGTATATCCAAAGTGGTTTCGTGCGATTGTTGTGGTTCATGCTCGTTATTAAACCCATCAAGCCCAAGTAGTGATCGCCGTGTAAATGACTGATAAAAATGCGGGTAATTTTTTGAAATTTAACGCCGTAATCAGTGATGCGCTCTTGGGTGCCTTCGCCACAGTCGAGAAGAATGTGTGTTGATTGGCAAACTAAATATTGAGCCGAATGGTGGCGCTCTTTCGACGGGGTTGCCGATCCAATACCAAGTATGGTTACTTTTCCCCTCAAACTACCTTAATCGTCTTTGCCTAAATCGCGTTCCAATTGTATCATGAATAAGTAATCGACCGCTTCGTCGAACGATGGTATTACAACCATTTCATTGGCTTCTAATTCTTGGTTAACATTTTTGGTAAAGCCAACAAAAACAATAGTTCCGTCGAGCGTGGATATGCTTTCGTTCACCGCTTTTAGGGCAATAATTAACTCTTTGGTTGGTTCAAACCCATCTGAACCCTCCATGATGAAATAAGGTGTATCCATCAATTCGCCAACCATCTGATCATGAAGCGCTTGCATATCAAATGCGCCAATTCGCTCATTGAGGTGAATGGATGTATAATTGTCTTCTACGGAAATTTCAAAAGCCATAGTAACTTTTTGTACAAATATTAAAAATCTATTTTCGCGTTCACAAGTATACACACAAAAAGTCCAGAATGAAACATCAAAAATGTGCCTTAATAACTGGGGCTACGTCCGGAATAGGAATGGCAACGGCTTGGCTCCTAAGCAAGAATGGCTACAATGTAATTATTACAGGTCGGCGTTCTGATCGATTGGCTGAATTAAAGCGAAGCATAACTTCAAAGACAGAAGCATTAGTACAAACTCTTTGCTTTGATATCCGTGATAACAAACAAGTTTGTAATGCGTTAGCTTCTCTGCCAGAAGAGTGGAAGAAAATTGATGTTTTGATAAACAATGCCGGTTTAGCCAGTGGCCTCGATCAGTTGCATAACGGCGATGTAGAGGATTGGGATAAAATGATCGACACAAATGTAAAAGGCTTGTTATACGTTAGCAGACAAATTATTCCACAGATGATTGCACAAAAGAGTGGCCATATAGTGAACATTGGTTCCATTGCCGGAAAGGAAGTATACCCAAATGGAAACGTTTACTGCGGAACAAAGCACATGGTGGATGCACTCAATCTTTCGATGCGACGAGAACTTGCGGAACACAATATAAAAGTATCTGCTGTTAATCCCGGTGCTGTTGAAACTGAATTCTCGTTGGTTCGATTGCACGGTGATGCAGAAAAAGCCCATAAGGTATACGACGGCTTTGAAAACTTAGTGGCCGAAGATATTGCCGATGCAGTGCACTACGTAATTTCTCGACCAGACCACGTAAACATCAACGATATTATCATAATGCCTAAGGCACAACCCGCTGCTGGTCAGGTAATTCGAAATAAGGGTTTGTAAATAATAGGATTAATACCCTACTGCGCCAGATACGTTTAGATCTCTGCTGTGTATGCTCATTACAGGAACTTGGCAATTGTTAACGATGTCGGATGCATAAGATCCCATGGTAAAACCAGTTGTTTCCGTATCCGTCATCATCATCAATAATCCCGCCTTTGTTTCTTTGCGATAGTCTAAAATTGACTTCACCAATTTAACGCCGGTATCAATTTTTGTTGTAGTTACGATGCCTCTTTTCTGAAGGTATTCATTGGTTTGTTCTACATATTTTTTAATGCGCATTACGGTCGCGTTATCGGAACCTTGCGTAACACCATAGATGTGAACCTTTGCATGCAAACCCTTGGCAAGGGCGGCAGCATAGGGTACCTTTTGGCGCGTTGAATCCGAATCGTCTATTGGAAGCATTATGTCTTGTAACGGCAGATCCTTGGTGAATTCTTGGATGGTTATGGCAGGACAATTGGCAGCACTCACAATTCGAAAAGCATTGCTGCCCAGCCAAAATGGCTGCCAGCCTTCATTTCCGTGTGTTCCAACAATGATTAAGTCTGCACCCAGTTCGCGCTCGTAGCTCGAAATTTCACTGTAAACCTTTCCTTTTCGTTCGATAAACTCAATTTCAACCCCATGAGCCTTTCCAATATCATGAACCGATTTTTCAATGGTAGGATTGGTTGGCTTACTATTGTTTTTTACATAAATGGCGTGCACTTTCCCTTTAAACCGCTCGGCAAACTCTGCTGCTTTTTTTAACGCAATTTGTGCCGACATTGAATTGTCGAAACCTACTAGAATGTTCTTAAAATGTATTTCCATACCAACTAACTAATTACCTTCCGAAAATACATCTTGTTTGTTGAAAACGCAAAGGATTTTGTTTATTTGCTTATGCATAAATTGAAATTATTTGGTTTTGGTTTGGTTTTCATCCTCTTTGCTCAAAGTTGCTCCTTACCCAAGACTCCAGATTTTGAACGACTGGAAAAGTTGCGAATTGTAAGCAAAAATAAAAACTTAGTAACCATTTCAGCAGAAGCTGTTTATATGAATGGAAATGATTTTGGTGGCCGTTTAAAAGAGGTAGACATGAACATCATTGTAGAAGGGGTTAAGGTAACGCACCTCAATCAGGACAAAGATATTGACATCCAACCAAAGAAGGAATTTCGAATTCCCATAACTTTTACTGTTGATTTAAATGATATCTTTAAAAAAAATGAAGATTTTCTGAAACAGGCCTTAAAAAGCATGGTAAAAGAAGAAATCGAAATCCTGTATAAAGGCACGTTGAAAGTTACCCTCTTAAATACTGATCTTAAAATACCTGTTAACTTCTCGGAGAAGCTTCATGTTGGGTTGAATTGGGAGTAACCATTATAAAGGGTTCGTCAAATTGATCCAGCTTCTTCCAAATATTTTTGGGCTAAATCTACGTATGCCTGCGCATTATGTCGTATGGCTTCTTTTTGGATATCTGATATTTTCCCAACCACTTTAGCAGGGCTTCCCAATACCATTGAATATGGCGGAATAATCGTATTTGACGTAACCAAGGCATTTGCCCCGATGATCGAAAATTCGCCAATTTGCGCTCCGTTTAAAATGGTAGAATTCATTCCTACCAATACGTTATTGGCAATGATGGCTCCATGAACAAGGGCCAAATGTCCTATTATGCAATCGCTGCCAATGTGCACCGGGCTTCCCGGGTCAACATGAATTACGGCATTGTCTTGAATATTGGTACGTTCCCCAATTTGTATTACATCCGAATCTGCTCGAAGAACTGCTCCAAACCAGATCGAGGCCTTCAAACCTATTTCAACACGCCCAATGATTCGAGCCGTTGGAGCAACAAATACTTCGGATCCAAGTTGTGGAGAAATGCCATTAAATGAGATTAAAGAATTTCGTTTTTCTGTCTCCATATAGTATCCATTAGTGAACCGTAAACCTATACAATTTAGACTACACAGCAATGCAAAAAATGAATCGAACTCAGGTAGATACCTTATTTTCGCTCATCCAACAAAACAGAGACCTATTTTGAACACCATCATTGTTAACATCCATTGCCTGTATGGCATAACACATTCTAACCGCGCCAAAAAAGGAAGTGAAATGAAAGAGGTGGGGCAGCTTCGAAATGCTTTCATCGAATTTGATACAAACGGCATTGTTGATTTTGGTTCAATGCAGCAAATTGGAGAAAGAGATTTGAATACGTACTCTGTCTTAGATGCCAAGGGTCGGCTGGTAATTCCTTCGTTCGTTGATTGCCATACTCATGCAGTATTTGCGGCATCAAGAGCACTCGAATTTGTTGATCGAATCAACGGCTTATCGTACCAAGAAGTAGCAAAAAAAGGTGGCGGCATTCTAAATTCTGCTGAAAAGTTAGAAAACATGACCGAAGATGAACTCTTCGTTTCTGCAAAATCACAACTTGAATTAATAATTGCTGGTGGCACTGGGGCGTTGGAAATAAAAAGTGGTTATGGTTTAAATACAGAAGCTGAGTTAAAAATGCTTCGAGTTATTAAGCGACTTCAAGAATGTTATGATCTACCCATTCGTTCTACTTTCCTTGGAGCACATGCATATCCAAAACAGTTTAAAGAAGATAAATCGAAGTATATTGATCTGATTATCAACGATATGTTGCCAAAAATTGCAGCAGAGAATCTAGCTGATTACATAGATGTATTTTGTGAAGATGGGTATTTTGGCCTTCCAGAAACCGAAGCCATCTTAAAAGCAGGCGCCAAGTTTGGTTTAAAAGCACGAATCCATGTAAACCAATTTAACAGCATTGGCGGTGTGGAATTGGCGCAGAAATGCGGAGCCATTAGCGTAGAACACTTGGAAGTAATGACCGAAGACGACATTTCTCATTTAAAAAATGGCAATATGTTTCCCGTTGGATTACCCGCCTGTTCATTCTTTCTAGAAATTCCGTATACCCCCGTCCGTAGATTAATTGAGGAAGGCCTTCCTGTGGTGCTGGCTACCGACTTTAATCCGGGTTCATCTCCCTGTATCTCGATGAACTTTGTGATGAGCTTGGGTTGTGTAAAGATGAAGTTGTTACCAACAGAAGCCTTTAACGCCGTAACCATTAATGCCGCTAATGCGCTGGAATTGCAAGATGAAGTTGGAAGCATTGCACATGGGAAACGAGCTAATTTACTTATAACCAACCCTATGCAAGATTTAGCAGAGCTGCCATATTTTTTTGGAAGTGACAACATCTCAACGGTTATTCTCAACGGAAAAGTAGTGAGATCTTAATTCACTCCTTAAAAAGTATAATACAGATAAACGCCCGATAAAGGACTAAACTGTGAGCTTACCTCTATCCATTTACGGGTTGAATGGGTGTCTGTTATAAATTCATTTGGATTGAATGAGCTGGTTTGGATTTGCAAAAGACTCATTGATTTTTCATAGGTTCGTTTCAAAAATATAACTTGTGATTCGATGGCCAAACTGAGTTTGGGTGCAAATTTCCACTCCACTCCAAAAATGGGCAATACACCAAAGCCGGTATAATTTGTTTTGCTCTTGTCGGTAACATTAAAAAAGTTCGATCCGCTCTGAAAATCTTGTTGTACATCAAAAATTGCGTGATAATCCGAATGTCCTCGTTGATATATAAATTCCAACCCTGAATAAAAATTAAAACGCTCACTTATGGGTACAAAATATAAGCCTGCCAAACCAAGATTTGCGCTCCATGTTTGGGATGGGATATTATTGGATGAGGAATCGATGGTAAATTGATTAAATGGCTGAAGCGTTTGTGAATTGAGATTCGAAACGGCCTTAACCACCGAATAGCCCAGTTGAATACGGGTAGAATACTTTGAATTTAATTTAGCTTGAATGGCAAAAGAGGGTTCAACGTAAGGGTTGTTGATGAAAACATCGCTCAGATTCAATCCGATGGTAAGGTTTTGAATTGGGCGATTGGCAGTATCCGTTTGTGCAAAAGCCGATTCTAGCTGAAGCAAGCAAATGGAAAGAACCATACCGTATTTTAAAAACTCCATTTAAATATTAATTCATTTTAAAACCAATTCCCTTCTTCTTACCCATCACAGCATCAGCCAGTTGTATCGACTTAAGATCAGCAACGGTTAGGGTCTTTATCATTTTGTTAGTGCGCTTTGCGCTCGAAATTCCGCTCATGCGCAAGTGTTGATTTCGAACCGCTTCTTCAACGAGTTTTCGGACCGCTCGACCATTGCCAAAGTAATTGTCTCTCGCATCAAACAACTCCTCCATCATTTCACTCAACAGCATAATTGCTTCCTTGTCTGGAGTTAAACCGCTTTCCGAAAATTGGTTTACTGCAATAAGGTGGAGTTCTGAAGCTTCAAAATCTTCGAAGTGGAAGGTACGATCAAACCGAGATTTCAAGCCGGGATTCGACTCCAAGAATCGGCGCATGTTTTCAGTATATCCGGCGGCTATAACAATGAAATCACCGCGATAGTCTTCCATTCTTTTTAGGATGATTTCAATTGCCTCTTTGCCATAATCAGAGTTTCCACCTTCCGTTAATGAGTAGGCTTCGTCAATAAACAGAACGCCGCCCATTGCTTTATCAATTATTTCGCCGGTTTTTATGGCGGTTTGCCCCACATACCCTCCTACCAACGATTGACGGTCGCATTCAATGAGATTTCCTCGTTCTATAATGCCCAAGGCTTTATAAATTTGAGCAAGAATTCGAGCTACGGTTGTTTTACCCGTTCCTGGATTTCCCGTAAACACGGCATGAAGCGAAAACGATTTACGAAAGTCTTTACCCGTTTCTTTGTAAAAACGAACCAGTTTAACTAAGTCTGAAATATCGTTTTTTACACGTTCTAGACCCATCATTCTATGCAGCTTCGCAATCGATTCCCGTAAAAGCTCTTCATCAATTGGGATGTCGGGCATGGTATCCGGCTTACTAATGGAGAGTTTGGCTACATCGCCTACAGAAATGGTTGAAAGCTCATCCATGGTTAAGGCGGACGGATTGTCGACTCCCATTACGCGCAGTCCTAAGTTCATTTTACACTCGTCCACCAATGAATTCACAAGTCGGGCATTACCAAAATACCGATCGCGTTGCCGGTAGGCGTCCACCAACTTTTTATATAATGCATCTCTCGATCCCTCATCAAATTTAATGCCTCGCTTATCCGCCGAATAATCGGCTATTTGAATGAGTTCTTGTGGAAGATAGTCTGGAAAATCGAAGACGATGTTGAATCTTGATTTCAAACCTGGATTAGATTGAAGAAAGTTGTCGATCTCTTCGGGGTAGCCTGCAGCAATTACAGCCATATCGCTCTCGTCCGACATTTCTTTCAATAAAATTTCAATGGCTTCCTTTCCAAAATCTTTGGCATCATCATCTTTTCGAGACAGTGAATATGCTTCGTCAATGAAAAGAATTCCGCCCTTTGCTTTCTTAATGGCTGCTTTGGTTTTGGGTGCCGTTTGTCCAATAAACTCGGCCACTAAATCCGCCCGATCCACCTCATGAACATGCCCTTTGCTGAGTAGGCCCAAGCGTTTGTATATCTTACCCAGTTTTCGAGCAACTGTGGTTTTACCGGTTCCAGGGTTTCCTTTAAATACTGCGTGAAGATTGATTGGTTCTGTTTCTTCGATCCCTCGATCCTTTCGCAAGGTTATGAACTGCAGGTAGTTGGCATATTCATTTATCCGATCTTTAAGCTCTTGCAAGCCAATGAGTTCCTCCATTTCCTCCATTACGTCAACCTCTTTGGCGGCATCGTGCCCTTGTAGTTGATTTGGACTGTGTGCCAGTTCTTCTTTGAGCAATTCGGAGGGCAGGCGCAAAATTTCAAAATCCGATGGAGCGGCTTCAATGTAATCTTCTCCTATGTTAAAGTTTTTACTGGCGAGGAGTTTATCTTGAAACAAGATGTCCATGTAATAACCTTCTTTGCCCCAGGTTCCAACTATTTCGGCGCCCCAACCAACGGTAATAGAAAACATTGGTTCTTGCGGATATACAAAAAAGAGTTTTGTAACGGTGCCTTTTAACAAATTGGTACTTGTTCTAAAGTTAAAAGTCAATTCACACGTCCAATACTTGCCTTCAGTGATGAGGTTCTCTGCATTAAATTCTGCCCAAATATACCGTGTAAATTGGTGATGGAAGGTGCTGTAATACCTTCTGCTATCGGGCGGCACATTCGAATCGGGGCCCTCATAAAACTTAATCGATTTTATTTTAAAATACGGCTGGCCTATTCCGGTAACTAGACCCAAGGCCTGAACATAAAAGTTTTTCTCTATGATGAGTTGGTCATCCAACCAAGCCTCCCACTTATATGCGCCGGGTTTCCAGAATCCTCCAGGATTACGAGTTCCCCATCCTTCTCGAATGTAAATGTTTTGTGTATTTGCGGATATTAATCGGTCGCAGTTTAAATCACAAATTTCTTTTTTATCACCATCAATGCATTTGAGATGGAGGTTTAAGGGCCATTCTTTGCGTTTGTATTGAAGGTTTACGAGTAGGAGTTCGCAGTACACATACCCGCAATCAGCGGCATCAAAGACACTGCGGTACTTCTTTTTATTATCGGCCAACCATTCGGTAGACCCATATGATTTAAGATCTATAAGTTGGTAATTTTTGCTCTTTGTGATTGCCATATTGTGGGTCAAATTTGATAAAAAAAGGCTATAAAACCCTACTATTTTTAAAACCCGAACTTTTTTTGACAAAAAGGAATAAAATGATTTTGAAAGTTAAAAATATTTCTAACTTTGCCGACCCATTTGGTGAGATGGGTGAGTGGCTGAAACCAGTAGTTTGCTAAACTGCCGTACCTCCAAAGGGTACCGCGGGTTCGAATCCCGCTCTCACCGCGCATAGGAATGGTCTCGTAGCTCAACTGGACAGAGCAACTGCCTTCTAAGCAGTAGGTTTCAGGTTCGAGTCCTGACGGGATCACGAAAGTGAGCCAGGAAAGACGAGAAGTTAATCCAAACAACGAACACGAACACGTTCGTTTAAGGGTCCTGAAACACTGTTTTTCGCAATGGCGAAATGCATTTTGGAAACACCTCGGGGTGTAGCGTAGCCCGGTTATCGCGCCTGCTTTGGGAGCAGGAGGCCGCAGGTTCGAATCCTGCCACCCCGACCCAATTAATTCACAAAGCCCTGTCTACTAAGTAGATAGGGCTTTTTTATTAACCACATTCCCCAGATATTCCCCGAATTCTTTAAAAAGTTGGCTTGAACTTCTTTTTTTTTAACTAATACCCTTTAGTTGGATTGCTTATGAAAGCTGTAATTCCCTTGCCGACCAAACCAATCTAAAAGAAATCATCATCATTTACTGCGCTCCAAACCTCTTGACTTAATAAAATAGTTGTAACCCTACGGCCAACTACATCTTGTCATTTTCTTAAAAACGTCCGAAAGTTGCCCCATGAACAAAGATCGTAAAGTTCTTGCACGCGAGATGGGCAAGCTGGTAAAGAAATGGGAGAAAAGTGGCATGACTCAAGGCGACTTTGCCAAAGGTGAAGCAGTAAGCCTATCGAAGTTTAAGTATTGGATAACAAAAACAAAAAACAAGGCGAACAAACCCGTCCAGGCAACATCGGCAGCCTTTTTGCCAATTTCATTTTCAGATCCAGCGCCACTGGTTAAAGCACCAGCAATCATTTGTTTTCCAAATGGTATAACCATAGAACTGGATTTGTACGGCTTAGATGCCAATCTGGTCAATACTCTAAAAAGCTGTTAAGATGTTTGGCTTAAATACCACCGACCGGTTTATGCTGTGCAATGTACCAACCGACATGCGTAAGAGTTTTGATGGTTTGTGCGGTATGATCGAAAGCTCGGTGGGGCAAAGTCCCACCAATGGAACCGTGTTTATCTTCATTAATAAAGGCAGGGATAAGATAAAACTTCTGCAGTGGATGCCAGGCGGTTTTGTGCTGTATTACAAACGGTTAGAAGAAGGCACTTTTCAAGTTCCGTACCACAATCTGAGATCTGGAAGCATCAAATTGAGTTATGTTCAATTGGCTATGTTAATAGATGGTATTTCCATCAAAAACTTGGTACATCGTCGCAGGTTTTCATCCACAATAAAAAGTGTATAAAAACAACACAAAAGGCTATGAAAAGCCTCATAAACATTGGATTATTGCTCTATGCAAGGGGCACAAAAGGAGGATGTTTTACAGGAGGTTGTTTCCCTCTCGGAATTTGCAAAACTAAAATCTGAGAACGCATATCTCAAACACCAGCTTGCCGAACTTAAGCGACTGATCTATGGAGCTAAAAGCGAGCGGTTTATCTTGGATAGCAAAGATCAACTTCATTTATTCGATCAACAACCAACTGAACAAGACCCCAAAACTGAGCAGATTACCTACGAGCGTAACAAGGCTAAAAAGGAAAACCCTCCGGTACGTACCGCATTGCCTGCACACCTGCCACGGGTGGAAGAAATTATTGAACCTGAGAATTTGAGCGATAATGCCAAAAAGATCGGTGAAGAAATAACCGAGATATTGGAATACAATCCAGCCAACATCTTTGTTCGCCGCATTGTTCGTCCAAAATATGCCCAAGAAAACAGCATTACAATCGCCGAACTTCCGTCGCTTCCTTTACCAAAATCGAATGCCGGAGCTTCCATGTTGGCCTATATCGCAGTAAGTAAATTTGTAGATCATTTGCCTTTTTATCGACAGCGACAAATCTTTAAACGTCAAAAGCTCGAGATATCAGACTCGACACTTGGTGGTTGGTTTAATGCCGCAAGCAAATTAATAGTGCCCCTGTACGAGCAGTTAACCCAAAAGGTGCTTAATGGCAACTACCTTCAAATGGATGAAAGCCCGATTGGCGTGCAGGATGCACACAAACCAGGCGCTTTACATACGGGATATCATTGGGTAATACACAATCCGATTGAACGGCTTGTTTTGTTTAAATATGCTAAATCCAGATCAGGCGTTACACCACAAACCATATTAACCGAGCATAATTTTAAAGGGACACTGCAAACCGATGGCTATGCGGTATATCAAGCGTTGTCAAATGACATAACCTTGCTGGGTTGCTTGGCACATGGGCGCAGGTATTTTGAAAAGGCCTTGCAGAACGACTCCAAACGAGCAAGATATGCCTTGGAACAAATCCAACTTCTTTACAAAATAGAGCGCAAGGCAAAAGAACGAGAAATTAGCAATGCAGCGCTAAAACGCTACCGACAGCTTTATGCCAAACCCATTTTACAACATCTAAAAAAATGGATGGAGCAACAGGCTACGGAGGTGTTGCCTAAAAGTCTAATGGCCAAGGCTATTACCTATAACTTGCATCTTTGGAGCAACATCTCTAGGTATGTGGAGGACGGAAGCTACCACATCGACAACAACCTCATCGAGAATACCATCCGGCCCCTTGCCCTGGGACGTAAGAATTACATGTTTGCCGGTTCGCATGGTGCGGCACAAAACGCAGCCATGTTCTATTCCTTCTTTGCCACCTGCAAAGTAAACAACATCGAACCCATGGCTTGGCTTACCGACGTACTCAACCGTATCAACGAAACCAAAATCACAGAACTCGATCAGTTGCTGCCAACGTCCAACTGGAAACAAATGTCGTAAAAACATCTTTTTTAGTACTTTTACAATATGTAGATGGCCGGAGGGTTAC
>JBLHHI010000016.1:0-37696 GCA_047614125.1 Bacteroidia bacterium
ATGGATCTACAGACAACTGTACTATCTCCACAAGAACATTGAGTAAATCTAGTTTTGAGTGTAGTGAAGTTGGAACCAACGCAGTGTACTTAATCGTAACCGATGTAAACGGCAATATAGATTCAGCTAGTGCTGTAATTACGGTACAAGATGTAATCAAACCAACGGTAGTTACTCAGAACCTAACCGTAAGCTTAGATGCAAGCGGAAGTGGAAGTATCACCGCTACGCAAGTAGATAACGGATCTACAGACAACTGTACTATCTCCACAAGGACCTTGAGTAAATCAAGTTTTGACTGCTCAGAGGTAGGAGCTAACACCGTTTACCTAATCGTAACAGATGTAAACGGTAATGTAGATTCAGCCAGTGCTGTAATCACGGTACAAGATGTAATCAAACCAACGGTAGCAACTCAGAACCTAACCGTAAGCCTAGATGCTACAGGCAGTGGAAGTATCACCGCTACACAAGTAGATAATGGCTCAACGGATAACTGCACGATAGCAACACGAACATTGAGTAAATCAAGTTTTGATTGTAGTGAAGTCGGAACCAACACTATTTGGCTACGAGTAACAGATGTAAATGGCAATATAGATTCAGCCAGTGCTGTAATTACGGTACAGGATGTAATCAAACCAACGGTACTCACTCAGAACCTAACTGTAAGCTTAGATGCTACAGGCAGTGGAAGTATCACTTCTACACAAGTAGATAACGGATCAACGGATAATTGCACGATAGCAACACGAACATTAAGTAAATCAAGTTTTGATTGTAGTGAAGTTGGAACGAATACCGTTTACTTAATCGTAACCGATGTAAATGGTAATGTAGATTCAGCCAGTGCAGTAATAACCGTACAAGATGTAATCAAACCAACGGTAGTCACTCAGAACCTAACCGTAAGCCTAGATGCTACAGGAGCAGGAAGTATCACTGCTACGCAAGTAGATAATGGATCTACAGATAACTGTACTATCTCAACACGAACATTAAGTAAATACAGCTTTGATTGTAGTGAAGTTGGAACGAATACCGTATACTTAATTGTAAACGATGTAAATGGTAATGTAGATTCAGCCAGTGCAGTAATCACGGTACAAGATGTAATCAAACCAACAGTAGTAACTCAGAACCTAACCGTAAGCCTAGATGCTACAGGCAGTGGAAGTATCACCGCTACGCAAGTAGATAACGGATCTACAGACAACTGTACTATCTCAACACGAACATTGAGTAAGTCTAGTTTTGATTGCTCAGATGTAGGAACGAATACTATCTGGCTACGAGTAACAGATGTAAATGGCAATGTAGATTCAGCCAGTGCTGTAATCACCGTACAGGATGTAATCAAACCAACGGTAGTCACTCAGAACCTAACTGTAAGCCTAGATGCTACAGGCAGTGGAAGTATCACTGCTACACAAGTAGATAACGGATCAACAGATAACTGTACTATCTCCATAAGGACATTAAGTAAATCAAGTTTTGATTGCTCAGATGTGGGAGCTAACACAGTTTACTTAATCGTAACGGATGTAAACGGCAATGTAGATTCAGCTAGTGCTGTAATCACGGTACAAGATGTAATCAAACCAACGGTAATCACTCAAAACTTAACTGTAAGCCTAGATGCTACAGGTAGTGGAAGTATCACCGCTACGCAAGTAGATAATGGATCTACAGACAACTGTACTATCTCCACAAGAACATTGAGTAAATCTAGTTTTGAGTGTAGTGAAGTTGGAACCAACGCAGTGTACTTAATCGTAACCGATGTAAACGGCAATATAGATTCAGCCGGTGCTATAATTACGGTTCAGGATATAATAAAACCTACAGTAGTAATTACCCCGAATAATATTGCTCTTGGATACTGTGATGCAGCTTATACTTATCCATTGCCTACGGCAACTGATAATTGTGGGGTTACAGTAACGCAAGTAGCTGGCTTAGCTTCAGGCTCTGTCTTCCCTGTTGGGATTACAACCAATACCTTTGAGATAAAAGATCCGTCGGATAATACGGTTACCACAAGCTTTACTGTGGACATAAGAGATCGATATATGCCGTTTGATACTACTAACATGTCGTTGTGTCAAAATGATGCTCAGATTGACTTGAGCCGTGGCTATACTAATTTAACCTTCACGGGCCAAGGTATAGATCCAGATGAGATTACATTTAACCCCATAGAGGCAAGTTCAGGGAATTATTTAATAACCAGAATATTCATAGACAGTATGGGTTGCATCTCAAAAGATAGTATAAAGATAGAAGTAAGATTGATTCCGAATGTTCCAATTATTGATAGAGTAGCTTCTGACAAGATAGTAACTAGTCTAGAATATAATACGTATCAATGGTATAGAAATGGCACTGCTCTAGAGGGTAAAACTGAGCATCTTCTGAGAGTATATGAATTAGGCATCTATTCAGTGTTAGTTGGTAATACAGAAAAATGTTTTGCAAATAGTGAAGGGTACGGGTTTGGCATACCAGTAAACCAAGAGCAGGTAACCAACCAAGGAACTGTGAAAGTTTATCCAAATCCTACCGAAGGATTGATCTTTATAGAAATGAGTGATGGCGATCTAATTCATAACCTAAGCATATCTAACGGGTTGGGAGTAGAAGTACTTACTCAAGTTGCCAATACGAGCGTAGCACGCATGGATATGAGCAGCCTTCCTCCAGGGACTTACTTCCTGCAGATTACCAGCACATCTACTAATGCATCTATAAAGCTAGTTAAGATGTAATTTGGTTTGACTAGTTCGTAAGTCAAAGGTTAGATAATAGGAGCAAAGCCTCTACACAAGTAGCAACGTAAAGCCTTGACTATTAACTTAGTCAAGGCTTTTTTGTGCATTAGGGTATCGTTTTAGGTATCGGTTAACAAAGATTTGACCACATTACAACCTTAGCGACTTGGCAACTTTTAAACTGGTCATCGTTTACGGGTGTAAATAAGTTACATATGGGAGCTAAAATAGCAGTGTGTCGCAGATAGGGTGTCAGTAAAAGCCAAAAAAGTTAGATTATTTTTCAGCTTTAACGACCCCCCCAACCCTTATAAATATCACTTTCCTATTTGCAGTCTTTGCTCAGAAAGGGTATATAACCCTATGGTTTACTGTACGTAAAGTTAATTTTATCAATATTCAACTACTCGTACTCGCGAATTATGAATATATCCAGTATCTCCTTTGTCAAATTCTACGATATTGTATTGACTTGACACTCCAGCAACTTTAAATTTTTTATTAGGCACAAAACATTTTTTAGTACTTTTGAGAATAGATTATATTAAAATGAGAATAAAAACAATTTTTAAAACAGTTGCTGTCATCACATTTCTACAACTACTTCCCTTGCCTTTAAGCCTTATTAATGCTGATTTTAAAGAGATGTTAATGTTGGATATCTTTGGAGACAGCCCGTCTGCGGATGCTTTAAAATTCTTTGACAATTTCGCAATGGTACTTGGCACACTAATTCTTGGTCTAATCTTTTTATTAATCGGGTCTATGTCATTCAAGGATGAAGCAATACTCAGACGATTATGTTTTCTATATAGTGTTGTTTGGGGATTTTTCTGTATTCCAGATTTAGTTTCTTTTATCACAAATGACGGAATGGCTGCACCATTACCTGTTGCCATTATGGGAATATTCTCGTACGGACTTCTTCTTTATGGGTCAAAAAAAGGGACTGTATAAAATGGATTCCTGATAATCGAATTGAAAGAATAAGAGAATACGTGGTTTGATTTGGTTACACATTATCTCCACCCAAAACCCTCATCAGAAATGCTGGTTTTTTTTATTTGTACAAAACATAGAATGTTGTCCTACCCTCTATCACATCACCACATCCTCCTCATAACCCAACGTTTCGGTGACAGTAATATCCAAATAGCTGTTAATCAATGAATTTGGTGTATTCTATTGCCATAGTTTGTCAGGGGGTTAAAATTGCCTCAGAGGTAACCCTAAGTCTCCCGGTATACACCGTGTTTTTTCCATTCAATTAATTTTTTATCAATGAGTTTATTTAATAGCCAATTAAATTAACGGTTTGACTAGACCGCGTTTTAATTCCGTTTAGGTCGTATTGGTTCCTCTTTTTATTGTTTGGAATACATTGACGGTTCTGTTGCATTAACTTAGTTGGATTGTAAAGTTACAGATTTCTCAACTCAAATTAAGTTGCTAATGACTTAAAAGTAGCAAACCAATTTGACTTTGAGTCCTTGATTTGATTCTTTCTGATTATATTAATTATCTCAATTCCTGCCAATGTCCTCTGTGCTGATTCAAACTCTTTGAATCCAGTCATGATCATTATCCTGCGTTTCACTGTCCGATGATCCTGTTCAACAATATTATTCAAGTATTTGACTCGCCTTATCTTGATCTTCTTGACAGATAAACTTCGCTTGTTTACCACTCTTATGCCTGCTGTATTGGCACCACTCTTATCAATATTGATTATCCTTGGTTTACCATTATTCCCAATGGCTTTATTCAAGAACTTCTGAGCTGAACCCTTCATCCTCCTTTTAGTTAGAAGGAAGTCAACCGTATTCCCTTGCTTATCTACCGCTCGATACAGATATCTATCCTTGCCACCTACCTTGATATAAGTCTCATCCATTCTCCAACTATCTCCTACTTGTGTCTTCCTTCTGTGCATTCTAGCTTCTACATATGGAGAAAACTTAAACACCCATCTCTGAATTGTAGAATGGTCTACATTCACTCCTCGAATTTTTAGTAATTCTTCCACATCTCGATAACTCAATGTGAATCTCAATTTGAAATAAACAGCTTGTAGAATTATTGCTCTTGGGTATCTATGATGCTTGAACATAAGTGTAGGTTGAATCAGCAAATCTACAGATTTACTATATTGCAATAGTTAATGCGACAGAACCAAAAGTGACGTGCGTAGTCGGTTTGGGTCAAAAAAGAGTAGACAAAAATTTTCTTAAGAATTAATTATGTCTAGCATCTTTACTCCAAGAAGCCTTATTTGTTTATAGGGCTCTTTATCAGATTCGTTTTTATTGTCGCGAATTGAGCTTAGATCTACCGGTTTTGTCGCTCCCTCTAATATGATCTTACCTTCGAACTGTCTTCGCACCTGTGTATACTTCGTGCCTGATGTAGGAATGCTTGAAACTCCAGTAAACAGTGCATTAAGCGTCCTTTGGTTTCCTTTCCAAGTTATGGTACCACTGCATTTTATTGAGTGTAGCATGTCACAAAACGTTGAAAGATCTTCGGAAGATAAATAATCCTCAACAAGCGTGGTTTTCATTAAGCTTATGAATTTTGGTTTTTTTAATTCGAACTTTTCAATCCGATCTACCCCCCATAGTGCACTAGATTTGTCTGACGACGTTCCCTGTTTCTTGCTAGATTTTACATTAGGGCTTTGATTATGAAGGAGGCTGCTATTTGGGGCTTCAATTACGACTAATATTTCTCGGACTTCTTGAATAAAAGTCTTTAGACCATAAAAATAAGGAGATAAGAGCTTTTCAGTCGATACCACATCTAACTTTAACTGGTCCGAGGCAGATTTGTAATCAAATGTAGCCAAAACAGCAATTTCCAATTGCCTATCGGTTTCTTCTAGTCGTTCGTCACTTTTATAATAGAAAGGTTTTCCAGAGATATCCCGTTCGGTTATATTCAATAGCCTTTGGACCTTGTTATTGTCAATTCCTTCATAAGATGCAATCCTTCTTATTTCATTGAAGTTGTATTTAAAAAGTTTGTTGATTTGTCGCTTTTGATCTGGAATTGACCACATTGGGTCATGAATTGTGTTTTCAAGAAGCGTAATCTTTCGTTTCTTTAATATAAAAGGAAATACAAAACCCATGTTCAGAAAATCGTTCACTTGTCGATATTCCGTATTCTTTAGCGTGTAAGAAACTTCCCAAACAGAAAAATTAAAGTTTGGTGTTAAAAGGCTGATTATAAGATTCTCTGCGTTCATTAAAATAACTGATTCAATGTTTCTTCCATCGCGTTTACATCAAACGAATTTAAATGATTCTCTTTAATGGCCGCCAATTTATGACCTGGGACTTTTCCATGTTCTTGCTACATATAGCGTTCAATGCGGGTTAGAATGATTTCTAGAAAGGCTTGCAAACATTCTGTCCTTAAAGATGCACGGAATAAAAAGTAAGCTAGAAATAAATTGGATAAGAAAAGTAAGATGTTTTACCTATGTTTTATTTGAAAAACAAAAACCCCTACAAGTGCTTGACTTATAGGGGTTTACAATGTGTGTTGGCGGTCCGGACGGGACTCGAACCCGCGACCCCCTGCGTGACAGGCAGGTATTCTAACCAACTGAACTACCGAACCAAAAAATCGATTCTCTCGAACCGTTTTTTCAAGGCTGCAAATATATCGCTTTTTAATTTTCCCAATTACTTTTTTGCAATTATTTAAAGGTAGAATCCCAGCAGCATAATTTCTTACCTTTGTAGCCCTTAATAATCAAATTATATGATTTTACTGGATTTTGAAAAACCCATTGAAGAATTAAACGAGCAACTCGAAAAGGCCGAAGCCACCCACGAAAAGGGTAAGGTTGACATGACCGATACCATTGAACAGCTCCAGAAAAAAATAGAACAAACTCGAAAGTCGATCTTTAAAGACTTAACCGGTTGGCAAAAAGTGCAAATTTCACGACACCCTGACCGCCCATACAGTCTCGACTACATAAATGGCATAACTAAAAACTTTATTGAACTTCACGGAGATCGCAATGTTGGCGATGACAAGGCTATTGTTGGTGGTTTTGCACACATCGACAACCAACCCGTAATGATCATTGGGCACCAAAAAGGGCGCAATACAAAGGATCGGCAATTCCGAAATTTTGGAATGGCCAACCCCGAAGGCTACCGAAAGGCGTTGAGACTTATGAAGTTAGCCGAAAAATTTAATCGACCAGTGGTTACCTTAATCGACACTCCAGGAGCCTCTCCAGGTTTGGAGGCAGAAGAGCGCGGGCAAGGAGAAGCCATTGCTAGAAATTTGATGGAAATGGCGGTTCTTAAGGTGCCCATCATTTGCGTTGTTATAGGCGAAGGGGCATCCGGCGGAGCTTTAGGCATTGGCGTTGGCGATCGAATTGCCATGTTGGAGTATACTTGGTATTCTGTTATTTCTCCAGAATCGTGTTCGTCCATTCTTTGGAGAAGCTGGGATTATAAAGAAAAAGCAGCCGAAGCACTGAAACTCACCAGCGCTGATATGTTGCAAAATGGTTTAATCGATAAAATTATTAAAGAACCGTTGGGCGGTGCCCACAACGATATTGAAGCCATGTGTAAAGGGCTTAAAACCGAAATTAAGAAGATGCTTAAGGAGTTAAGACCTTTAAATTCGGAAGAGCTTGTTGATCAACGAATCGAGAAGTTTAGTAAGATGGGCGTATATGAAGAGTCTTAAATAAAACTGCCACTTGCTGGGCCAACGTTAAATAAAAGGTCCAAAACACTTAAATTGCTTTCAAACCCCAATCGGTCTTCAAAAACTTGCGGATATGGCCTTCCCGATGTAAACGGCATTTCTTTGCGAAAGTCAAAACCCGTCGCTTCTTTGTATGAACTGGTTGGAGCAGCCACAAAGATCATTTGCAGTTTTTGCATGCACCAATCAATGCTCTTTCGGCTCATATCCAATAAGTATGGATCGCTTTGTAGAAACAAGTCCCTTAATTCTTCTCGGTAATACTCGTAAAAAGGCGAGTGATTGTAGCACGAATCCAACGAACGTAAATGCAATTTTTGCCAGGGCTCTCTATAATCAATTTCGACTTCATCCATCTTTAGTCGGGTGTTTTTTACCGTTGGTATGCTCAACTTTAATCGGCCATTGCTGCCCACAATCTCGAAATGATTTCGCGCACTTTGTTTTACCCAATTCTCCTGAGTTTCGAGCGCAAGAACAGACTGTTGCTTCGCAATCTTCCACCATCCAATGTTTGGAAATAAAAAGCACGGTAAGATGATCGAATCAGGCATTCTTTTGTTGTAAATCAATCAGCAAACTGGATACTTTTTTGTTTAAGAGTGGATGAAAAAAGTTGGGTATAATTTCAGCCAAGGGCTCTAAAACAAAGCTTCGGTCTGCCATGTAAGGATGTGGAATCTCCAGTAAATCAGACTGGTATACCATGTCTCCAAAAAAAATGATATCAATGTCGATCAACCTTGGGCCCCATTTTTCTTCTCGAATTCTTCCCAACCCAATCTCAATTTCTAAGATCATCTCCATCGAAATCATCGGTTTAAATTTGGAACGAAATACAAGTGCTTGGTTTAAAAATCCCGGTTGATCTTTATTTCCCCAAGGTTCGGTTTCATAAATTTTGGAAGCTTGGGTAGGTTCCCCAAAAACTTCGGTTAAGCGAGCGGTGGCATCCGCCAAATTCAAAAACCGCTCTCCCAAATTACTTCCTAAAAGCAACACCAAATCTTCTTCCACCTGTTCTATGAAATAGTCGTGATCCATACCGTTATTACACTTGGTAAAAGCGCGGGTGCAAAAGTACCATCCTCAATACTAAATACATCGTTTGGCGGCACGATCATTTGTTTCATCGAAAGACAAATGAATCCAGCATAAATTCAACCAGTATTTTGTGATAACTTCGTAAACATGGAAATGAAGTACATTTTTATTATTGGTTTGATTATTTATTACATCTTTATCAAGCCGTCTGCTAAAAAGCAAGAAGCTGCCAAACAACGACGTCCACAACAAGGAAAAGATGCCAAATCTCCACAAAGAACCTTTGAAGACTTAATTCGCGAGTTTACCAATCCATCGCCCGCATCGCAGCAGGCTGAGCCGGTTTGGGAAGAAGAAGATGAGCACGAGGATTATAACCAGCGTCATGAAGAGCAAAAAGTGGTTTCAGAATCCATCGTCAGTTCCGAAAAAGTTGTAGAGGAAAAGGTAAAAGCCAAAGTTCCGTTTCTGCGAGTTGAAACTGTTGAGGAAGAAAACGACTTCGATTTCGACCTACGCCAAGCGATCATAAATGATGCAATTTTAAATCGCCCCTTCGCCGATTAAACCGCTAATCGGGCAATTCTTCGTCCGATTTTGGAGTGCCCAGATTAAAGACCCAAATTTTCTGACCAACGAAATTAAATACGCTGCTAACTATGGTGGCCATTAAGAAGGCGAAGAGTTTGTCTGTTTTAAAAGCAATGACCTCAATCTGGTTGCCAATTTCTGGCCGCGATAACAACACGATTTCATCATCACTGAATAAGCGCAAACCGTATTTATTTACGATCACGTTAATCACAAACGAAATTGCATAAAGCACCAAAAAGTTTTTCAAACGATCTCGGTTGCGATCGGTTTGTCGCCATGTCCAAAACTTATTTAGGTTGTAGGTAACTAGGGTGCCGGAAAGGAAGCCAAAAGCTTTAAAAACGTCGTTCCACCCAAAATCTCCAATGAGAACTTGGCCAGAATTCGCTGCCTCATAAAAGATGTTGGAAAGCCCGTAGTAAATGGTGAAATCAAAACAAACCGCAATAACACCACTTATGGTGAACTTCATTATTTGCTTAGATGTTTGATACAAGGCCATTTGCGGCGCAAAAATATGATTTTCAGCGGGGATTCATTCCGATTCTTACATTATGAATTTTTTTTGGTTGAATGAAGCCGTTAAAGCCCAACACTACTGGATGCATTTATCCTTTGTACGTGAAAGTTAAATATTATTAGTAGACTGAGGTGTTTGCTCTATATTTGCACCGCAAATAATAACGTGTCTTAATTATTTGCAAATGTCTAACGCGAACTCCAAAAAAATTTCTTACGAAGGTCTCACATTCGACGACGTACTCGTTTTACCTCGATATTCCGAAATTCTTCCACGCGACGTAAATACGCGAACCCGCTTAACAAAAAAAATCAGCATTTACATCCCAATTGTTTCTGCGGCTATGGATACCGTAACCGAAAGCAAGCTGGCGATTGCCATGGCGCGTGAAGGTGGAATTGGCATCATTCACAAAAACATGACTATTGCGCAGCAAGCCGCTGAGGTTAAGAAGGTTAAGCGATCAGAAAGCGGAATGATTAAAGATCCCATAACCTTAACCGGCGATGCGCGCTTGTCTCATGCTCTTCAAATTATGAAAGACAATCGGATTGGTGGAATACCGGTGGTGGATGATAAAGGCATTCTGAAAGGCATCATTACCAATCGTGATCTGCGTTTTGAAAAAGATCTTTCAAAGCCAATTAGTGCTGTTATGACCACTAAAAATCTAATTACTACCGACGGCGATACGGATTTAAGCAAGGCAAAAGACATCTTACAAGAGCATAAAATAGAAAAACTACCCGTGGTCGACGACTTTGGAAAGCTTATTGGTTTGATCACCTTTAAAGACATTGAAAAAGTACGAAATCACCCACATTCTGCTAAAGACACTTTTGGCCGATTACTCGTTGGTGCCGCGGTTGGAGTTACCGCAGATACCTTGGAACGTGTTTCGGCACTGGTTGCCGAAGATGTGGATGTGATTACACTTGATACAGCGCACGGCCATTCGTTGGGTGTTGTAAAGGAATTGAAGAAAATTAAAAAACAATTTCCAGATTTGCAGGTAATTGTTGGAAACGTTGCCACCGCCGAAGGGGCCGAAATGTTGGCCAAAGCTGGTGCAGATGCCATTAAAGTTGGAGTGGGGCCCGGTTCAATTTGTACCACGCGCATTATTGCGGGCATTGGTGTTCCGCAGCTTTCAGCAATCATGGAATGCGCCGGAGCCGCTAAAAAATATGGGGTTCCAATCATTGCGGATGGAGGCATCCGATACAGCGGAGATTTGGTTAAAGCCATTGTAGGGGGTGCAGATACCATTATGGCGGGCTCGCTCTTTGCCGGCACAGATGAATCACCTGGCGAAACAAATTTTTATGAAGGCCGAAAGGTGAAATCTTATCGAGGTATGGGATCGATCGAAGCCATGAAACAAGGCTCAAGCGATCGATATTTTCAAGACGCCGAAGAAGAAATTGCAAAGCTTGTGCCCGAGGGCATTGTAGGCACTGTTCCATACAAAGGCAGTTTGGCCGAGGTGGTTTATCAATATGTAGGTGGACTTAAGGCAGGAATGGGCTATTGCGGTGCAGTAACCATTGCAGACCTACAAACGGCAAAGTTTACTAGAATCAGCGGAAGTGGAATTCGTGAAAGCCATCCACACGATGTAACCATTACGAAAGAAGCACCGAATTACAGTCGGTAGCCTTACTCTTCATCGGGGTACAACACCCCAATTAAGTAATCTCCACTCACATATTTCTTAGCTGCCTTTTTAAGATCCTTTGCCTTAATTTTTTCGATGGCTGCAATACGTTGTTCTACGGTACCGGCCTTGTCGCCATAAAAATCTGCGTCCTGCAAGAGATTCAACCAATATCGGTTGCTTTGGATGTTGGATTGCATGGTATTGAGCGCCGTTTTCTTCGCCTTATCTAAGTCCTTTTCGGTTGGACCTTCATTAATTAAAATATCAACTTGTTTCAAGGCGGCTGCAATTAAGGTGTCAACGTTTTCTGGACCACACGGAAACGACACCATAAAACGATACTGATCAACCGGCAAACGACTCATGTAGCCATAAGCCGATGATCCGTATACTCCGCTCATTTCCTCGCGCAGCACTTCGGTAAGCTTAATGCTCAAGACATCTCCCAACAAATCGAGGTGTAAATCATCCTTCGCCTTGTACTTGCGCATTCCGCTGTACATAATGGAAACTCTACTTTTTGGCTCCGAACCTTTATGAACTTCGTGATGCTTCGTTCCCGTTGCATAACGAAGGCCTATATCTTTCACACTCTCCCGCGATTTATTCCCTGGCAAACTGGCTAAATATTTCTCCGCCATTGTTTTAAAAGCTTCTACCTCAATATTTCCAACAAAAACAAAGGTAAAATCCGCAGCATTGGCAAATCGCTCTTTGTAAATCTCGTAAATTAAATCGTAGCTCAAATTGTTCCAGTCCGCATCGGTTGGAATGGTAAACATGCGCGGATGATTGTTGTACATAAACGAGTTCCAGGAGATGTTAAAAAATTGACCTGGGTCGGCGGCCATATTGTCGTAAAAGGCACGTTGCCGGTTTACGTAAGCATCAAATGCTTCTTGTTCTTTTCGTGGTTGTACAAAAAACATGTGAATCAATTGCATCATTGTTTCCATGTCTTTGGGGGCGCAATTTCCGCTCATGCCTTCCGTGCTGCTGCCAACATATGGGCTAACATTCACATTCTTTCCGGCCAGCATCTTGCTCAAATCAGACTCCGAAAATTGGCCTACGCCGCAGTTGCTTAAAACACCCAGACCATTCGAAATGGTTTTATACATTTTATCATCGTACAAATACGTTCCGCCCTTGCTTCTAGCGTTGAATAAAATCTCATCGTTTTTTAACGTTGTGGTCTTATAAATGATTTTCATGCCATTGCTCAAGGTTAAGGTGGTGGATCCAACTTTACTGGGTTTCGAAGTTGAAACTACGCTTCCTGAGGTGGGTTGTAAACTAAATAATTGGTCGGGAAGGATGTTTTCTTCGTACGCTTCAATTTCCATAACCTGAATATTTTCAAGTATTTGCAACACTTCTGCTTCCGATGGCATCTTGTCCTTATCGCTGTCGGGTCCGGTCATTACCACAACGCGATTTTCGTTGTAAAACACCGAAGCAAACATGGTGTTTAATTCGGCAATAGCTATTCTATCCTTGTGCGTGTTGTAAAAATTCAAGGCCCATTCTTCCGATTCAAAGCTTTCATTTTCCAAGAAATATGCCACCAAGTTTCCGGCATGACTTCTAGATTCGGTCTTGTCTTTTTCCTTCAATTGTTTTTCATAGTAGGATGCATAATCCATATGAGCTCGTTTGAGTTCATTTTCTGTAATGCCGTAACGTTTAAGTCGCTCCATTTCCAACATCATAACCTCCAACGCCTCTTTGTACTTTCCACCAGCAACTACACTAAAGCCTTGAACGGCTTCTTTGTTTCTGGCCCACATACCGCCTTTATACCCATAGGCATACGAAAAAGGCGACCCTGGTTTTTGAGCAAGTTCTTGATAGCGCTGATTTAAAACAAAAAACATCAGCGACCATTTCAAACTCTCAAGTGCTTCTTCCTCCGTGCCTTTCTTAGTAAATGTTCCCGGCTGCTTCTGAACAAACTGAACACTTCCATAGGTTGCTTCTGCATCGGTGGCAAAGGCTGCAAAGGTCTCTTCGTGATCCGGTACGTTAATTATATTTCTTGGTGCAGCATTTGGTGGATTTTTAATGCCCCCAAAATGCGATTTTATTTTGGCTTCGATTTCATCAACATTGATGTCTCCTACCACTATAACTGCCATTAAATCAGGGCGATACCATTTTTGATAGAACTCTAGAATAGTGGCACGATCGAAGTTTTCCAGGATCTCTTTTTTGCCAATTGGAAGTCGATCTACGTATTGCGATTGGTACAACGTTTTGGGTAAATATTTAGCCAGCATCCTTTTACTTGCGCCTAAACCCAGTCGATATTCTTCTAAAACAACACCGCGTTCTTTTTCTATCTCCGCCGAATCGAGCAAGAGATTGTGCGCCCAGTCTTCCAATATTTGAAAACCTTTTTCCAATACCTCGGCATTGTCGGTTGGAAGCGCCAACATATAAACGGTTTCGTCGAAACTGGTGTATGCGTTTAAATGCGCGCCAAATTTTACTCCTGCACTTTGTAGGTAATCTACGAGCTCGTTCTTCTTAAAATTTTCGGTTCCGTTAAAGGCCATGTGCTCTAAAAAGTGCGCCAGTCCTTGCTGATTATCGTTTTCAAGAATGGATCCAGCATTTACCGCCAAGCGGAGTTCCACCTTTTGTTCGGGTTTTTTGTTGGGAAGGATGTAGTACGTTAAACCGTTCGATAAAACACCGGTGCGAACACCGGGATCAAGGGGTACCTGATTGTCTTGAGCACGTAATCCTACAATCGAAAGAAGGAAGAAACATAGGGTAAAGAGGATGGATGTTTTTCTCATTTTTAAAGTGTTTTTATTGATGGCCTAAGTTGGTTTTAGGAGTGAAAATAAATCGACAGGCCAAATTACTACTTTTTTTAACTTGGTAAACGGGGAAAGCTGTAAAAGTTACTGAGAATTCGCTAAGTGCAATTTGCCAATGTGCTATTTGCCTAAAAAGGTGATTTGGCGGTATGACCGAGATGATTCGATTTGTTCTCTGTAATCGCTGTGGATGTAAAAGGTGTTCTCGTTCAAAGTGGTTTGGTATTGTTTTGACACTAGTATGCCATCAGACGTTTCCAGTCGCAAGCTAGCTTTAGCAACACGATGTCCCGGAATATGCCGTTTGGCTCGATAAAACACCAAAGTTCCACCGGGTTCAATTGAGTGTTTCGTGTAGTTTATTCCGGTTCCACAACTAGGGTATTGGAAAAAACATGTAGGTTGGTAATATCCCAGTAGCGTTTGTGCAAGTTCAACGGCAACTATTTTTTCGTTTTGTCTCGACACCAGGATTTCCTTTTTTGAGCCATTGAAAAGATAAAAATATTCGTTGTTTACTTTATCTTTTCGAAGTAAATAATTCGAAAGTTGTGGGTGCAATTTCGAGAGCTTAGCTGAAGTGACCGAATCGAATTGCTCGAATAAGACCGTTTGCAACGGATTGATTTTTAGAGGAGGAAAAAGAGAGTCAAAAGTATAATTTCCCCAAGTCATGGTGCCAGATGACTTGTAAAATAAGGCATTCTTTTCAACGAAAACAGTGGCCGACAAAAATATGAATCCAACAAAAACGAGCCTAAACATAGAACTCAAACGACGCGGGTTCACCTTTGATTTCATTTGAATCAAATGTATTTAATAATTTCAAGAAAGCCAATGAGCATTTTAACCCTGAAAGGTAACAGAACCATTTCGTTCTCTTTGTAACTCTGTGGTAAACTTACGAATCGTACATCCTATCAAACTTTGCAATTTTCTAGCACAGATTTTCACAGAACCATTTCGTTCTCTCTGGTAATCTTTGGTTAAACAAAAGGTCAACTCCGTTTAAACAAAGTAGAACTAAAAACACCCTTGCTTGTTACCTTCCCATGAATCCTATTTCCATTCATTGGTTTCGGCGAGATTTGCGACTGAACGACAACCACGCGCTGAGCAAGGCGCTGCAATCTGGCCATCCTGTATTACCTATTTTCATATTTGATGCAACCATTCTAAACAAACTTGATAACAAATCAGATGCCCGAGTAACCTTTATTTGGGATCAACTGCATGAGCTAAAATTAGCCTTACACAAACTGGGTTCTGATTTGCGTGTATTTTATGGCGATCCATTAGATGTTTGGAAAACAATTGTTCAAACACACCACGTGGCCAAAGTCTTTGCTAATGAGGATTACGAACCTTCAACTGCAGAAAGGGACGAAAAAGTGAGTACCCTGTTGAAAAACGGCAATATTGAGCTTCACCTTAGTCTAGATCATGTATTACTTCCTAAAAATACTGTGTTAAAAGATGATGGAAGCCCGTATGCAGTTTATACCCCGTTTTCGAAAAAGTGGAAAGCATATGAATCGGAAGATCCAATTGCAAACCACCCTTCTGAATTATTTCAGAAGAACTTTTTAGCAATGAAACAAGAAGACATTATTACCCTCGAACATATCGGATTTCAACGCAGCTCATTGCAATTTCCTTCGAAAGAGTTGAATAAGGACATTCTGAGAAATTATTCCGTTCATCGCGATCTACCTGGTATTGAAGGAACTTCTCGCTTGGGTTTGCATCTTCGCTTTGGTACAATCAGCATCCGAGATGCTCATCAGCAGGCTGTGCAGCACAGCGAAAAATGGCTAAATGAGCTGATCTGGCGAGAGTTTTACAGCTACATTTTGTTTTATCATCCCCGCGTTGTAGATCAGGCATACAAACCTCAGTATGAGGCAATTGCTTGGAGAAACAATGAAGATGAATTTGATAAGTGGTGCAAAGGACAAACCGGAATTCCCATGGTAGATGCTGGGATGCGCGAGTTAAACGAAACGGGTTTTATGCACAACCGGGTTCGGATGATTGTTGCCAGTTTTTTGGTTAAAAACCTATTGATTGATTGGCGTTGGGGAGAAGCCTATTTTGCAGAACACCTCCTCGACTTTGAATTGGCTTCAAACAATGGCGGTTGGCAATGGGCCGCCGGTTGCGGTGTGGATGCAGCTCCCTATTTCCGCATATTTAATCCCGAAGCGCAGCAAAAAAAGTTCGATCCAAATACCGAGTATGTAAATCGTTGGATACCTGAATTGAACACATCTGCATATCCGGCTCCAATGGTAGATTTAAAAGAAAGCAGAAAACGTTGTTTGGAGGTTTATAAGCGGGCTTTGAAGAGGTAGGATTTCGTTGAATCTACAAATATTGTTTGAACCTTTCCGGATCGTACTCGCGCATCATATTATACACCACCCCAAAAATGTCTTCGGCATTGGGTTTTGAGAAATAATCGCTGTCCGTGACGGAAGCGGGTGGTTGGATTTGTAGTAAGCCTGGCTTATTTTTGAGAAAGCCCTACCAAAAAAATGAAGATGTGCATCCAGTGCCAACGCATCCGATGTTACGAAGCTTATATACATTACGTAGATAAAGGAAATAAATGCAATAGGATCGTATTACTGGGTATATACTAACGTTAGCACCAATATAAAAAACAACTTGTATGTGATTCGTATTTGGTGTACATTTACACCAAATAGAAATATCATGACCAGACAAAGTATTTCATTCACAAAACCAAATGATGAATGGCTAAAAGACCAAGTTGACAACAAAGAATACTCGAGTAAAAGTGAACTAATTAACGATTTGATCAGACAAGCAAGAAATCAGCAAGTCCAAATTGATTGGATAAATGCGAAATTGGAAAAGGCGGAAAAAAGCGGCTTTACCACTGAAAGTAAAGATCAAATATTAAAACAATCAAAGTCAATGCTTGATGGCTAATTACAGCATTAGTAGTGCCGCAAAAGAAGACATAATTCGCATTCATCATTTCGGAGTTCAAAAATTCGGAATGACTCAAGCAGATAAATATTTTGACTCCTTTTTTAAATATTTCGAAATCATTGCTGAAAGACCATATGCATTTGAATCAGTAGACTTCATTAAAAAAGGATACAGAAGATGCGTTTGTGGTTCTGATAGCATTTTTTACAAAATCAACAAAGAGACCGTTGAAATAATGGTAATTATTGGAAGACAAGATTTGAAGAATGTTCTTTGACCTTGTAAAAATAAAATACTGTTGCAACATCAGCTGTGTTGTTGTAAGCTCCCCCAAAAATAATACAGTTTTAAAGTTGACAAAAAAGTATACTTTTAAACTGTTATAAAATGAAATACAGCGTAACTCCAACCAAAAACTAAAGCGCTTTTACAACAGCTTAACCCTCGTACGCTTTTCTACAAATACTTCTCAAACTTCCCCGGATCGTACTCGTGCATCATATTATATACCACTGCAAAAACATCTTCGGCATTGGGTTTTGAAAAATAATCGCCGTCCGTGCCGTATGCGGGTCGGTGTGCTCTCGACGTAATGGTTTTGGGCTGTGCATCCAAGTGTTTGTAGCCTTCTTGTTTTTCCAAAACTTGCTGCATCATATAGGCCGTAGTTCCTCCAGGATGGTCTTCATCAATAAAAACCACTTTATTGGTTTTTTTAATCGATTCTACAAGGTCTTTGCCTAAATCGAAGGGTAGTAGTGTTTGCACATCTATTAACTCCACCGAGATGTTGTGCTCGGCTAATTTGAATATGGCATCCTCGGCTATTCTAAGCGTAGAGCCATATCCAACCATCGTTACATCCGTTCCCTCTCGCAATACTTCCACCTTTCCTAAGGGAATGGTAAAATGACCTAGGTTGTCGGGTTCTCGTTCTTTTAACCGGTATCCGTTCAAACATTCTACCAGAATGGCCGGCTCGTCGCTCTGAAGCAAGGTGTTGTAAAATCCTGCGGCTTGCACCATGTTTCTCGGTACCAAAACATGCATGCCTCGAACGGCATTAATAATCATGGCCATTGGAGATCCGCTGTGCCAAATTCCTTCCAACCGATGACCTCGAGTTCGTATAATAACCGGAGCCTTTTGACCGCCCTTGGTGCGATACTGCAAGGTGGCAATATCATCGCTCATTATTTGAATGGCGTAAATCAAGTAATCGAGGTATTGAATTTCTGCAATGGGTCGTAAGCCACGCATGGCGGAACCTAAGGCTTGACCAATGATGGTGTTTTCACGTATTCCGGTATCAACCACTCGTATTTCTCCGAATTTCTCTTGCAAACCTGCAAAGCCTTGATTTACGTCCCCAATCTTACCAACGTCCTCGCCAAAGGCAACAATGTTTTCATTTCTCGAAAAGGCTAAATCAAAACAAGATTGTAAGATTTCAAATCCGTTTTTAATGCTGCTGCTGTCTGAATATGCGGCGGGTATTTCAGGAACCTTTAGGGCGCTTTGGTTAGATTGGCTGTGCAAATGACTGCTGTACTTTTCGAAGTTTGAACTGTGAAAGCTTTGGTAATAATCCAATAGGCCTTGTCGCTCTGCACTTTGTTGACCAATGGTTTTTCGAAGTATGGCGGATATGCTCATTCCCATCTCCTTCCGAATGGGTTCGGACAAGGCGCTCAGCTTTTTAATTTCGTTAGCTATAAAATCAGGATTCGGGTGCGTTGTTTCATAAGCCGCTAAAACAGCAACTAACGCATCTCGTTCGGTTTTGAGCGGTGCCAGGTAGGCATTCCAAGCAGCGTCTTTCGCTTTCTTTACACTTTCAATGGTCTCATTTTCAACATTCTCCAACTCATTTTCGGAGGCCAACTTATTCTCAACAATCCAAGCTCGCATTTTAACTAAACAATCGTATTCCAACTCCCATTTCAATCGCTCTTTCGACTTATAGCGTTCGTGCGATCCAGACGTTGAATGGCCTTGTGGCTGTGTTACTTCTACCACGTGTATAATGGCCGGCGTATGTGTTGCCCTGCATTTAGCCGCCGCCTCAACATAAGTTTTCATCAATTCTGGATAATTCCAACCTTCTACACGGTACATGTCAAAACCCTGCCCGTCTTTGTTCGATTTAAAACCACTCAAGATGGATGACAGGTTTTCTTTGGTCGTTTGATACTTTGCCGGAACCGAAATTCCATACGCATCATCCCATATTGAAACCAGCATGGGTATTTGTAAAACGCCTGCAGCATTAATCGCTTCCCAGAAATGACCTTCACTGGTACTTGCGTTGCCAATGGTTCCAAAACCAATCTCATTTCCATTATTTGAAAAATCGGTCTTATCAGATAAATCCGGATTGTTTCTGTACAGCTTAGAGGCCCAAGCCAAACCCACCAATCGACTCATTTGTCCGGCGGTAGGACTAATATCTGCCGAAACGTTAAAGTGATCCGTTTGCCGTTTCCAGCTTCCATCTTCTTCCAATAATCGGGTGGCAAAGTGCCCATTCATGCTTCTACCGGCGCTGGCAGGCTCTGCCTCAATGTCGGTGTGGGCATACAACTGAGCAAAAAATGCTTGTACGTTGCTAACCCCTTTGGCAAACATGAAGGTTTGGTCTCGATAGTATCCGGCTCTAAAATCACCTTTTTCGAACACCTTGGCCATGGCCAATTGAGCCACTTCTTTGCCATCTCCAAAAATTCCAAACTTAGCTTTTCCGGTTAAAACTTCCTTTCTGCCCATCAAGCTTGCTTGTCTACTTTCGAAAGCAATTTTGTAATCAGACAAGAGTTCGTCTTTAAATTCGTTTGCGCTGAGTTTCTTCGTATCTGTAGATGCCAATTTCGTGTATAATTACCGGTTAGACCAACCCACAAAAGCCCTGTGTTAGGACTTTATATGAGTATGCAAAATTAAAAAAAAGGCCGAGATTAATCGGCCCCGAAAAATGACCCGTTCTACATGGCTTCTTTTGAACTAGCTGGCGGGCTTGATGGATGAGGCTCCATCAACATCCACGTTAATTTTTGGAGATCCAATATAACGTACCTTGCTTGCGCCATCTATGTTTCCAGTAATTTCTTTTTCGGCTTGAATTCGTACTGTGGACGTGCCGGAGCAATCAATGTTTACGAATTGAGCACCAAATTTATTTGCAACAACTTTCGAAGCGCCCTCCATTTCTAGAATGAAAATATTGGTGTTTCCGGCAATTTCTAGGTTATTAGCTCCTTCCATGCTGATGGTTGATTTATCTGCATTCAAACCAATAACATTCAGTTTACTGGCTCCACTCATGGCAACCTCGAAGCTTTCACGACGCGAATTGTTTGCCTTCATATCCACATTACTTGCTCCATTTAAAACCAATTCTTTAATTGCTTCAGCATGAATTTTAATGGCTCCATTCGAGCCTGTTGCCCAATTAAGTGCGTTGTTGCCCGGAGATTTACTTTCAATCAATAATGTGTTTCCATCAATCTCATAGGATATTTGATCTTCCCAGTTGCCGTCTTTTGGCAATTCCACTCTTTGATCACCGTCTTCTATTATTTCAACCGTAAAGGCATCTCGAATCTCTATGCGGTCAAAACCACTGATTGAAGCGGATTTCTTGCTTAGAAGATCTTCACAATCTTCGCACCTCAATCCCGAATTAGTCATTTTAAACGTTCTGCCCGCCATGTCTTTATCGTAAACGTTTTGGATGTTTTTGATGTCATTAATTTGGTTCATCGTGCTGAGGTCAAACACCACATACTTACCAACAGGTATAATCACAGTATATTTAACCCTGGCAACATAAGGTGGTGATTTGGTGGTAGTTAACACCTTAATTGGAATGTTTAAGGTCTTTCTATCGAGAACATAACCGTTTCGTATTTTTTCGGTATCCCGCAACGCTTTTTTCTCGCCCGATGCCGAGCAACTCTTGTCTATTCTCAACATTGCTTGCCCATCGTTGGCTTTAATTACATTTAAATTGGTTAATCGGTCCGTTGCCATTGCATCCTTTGGAACTTCATCCGTAGCTTGAATCCACAGTGTATCTCCAACAAAATTGATCGGCGCTTTTTCGGTAAACTTGGCATTGTCTTTTACTTGATAAAATCCATATAAGTATCCGAGCATTCCAACAATTATGGTTAACACCCAAAACGAGATCACTCCTTGTTTTACGAGCTTGGTGGGCTTAGGCAAATCCAAAACCTTGCTTACCAAGCGTACTATAATGTACATGAGTGGAACGAAGATGACCAAAAACCAACTAATTTTTGAGATCCAGAAACCGGGTGTATGAAAGAGTGCCGTTTGATACACCTCTATCCCGTGTTGAAAGTTGTGCTGGTTCATTGAAAAATCGCCTCCTTCTATGAAGAATTTTATGAAGGCAATTACTAAAAGCATTAAAATGCCAATTACCAGTAAGACTGATAAAATTTTAGCAAAGGCAACAAATAATGTCCCCAAAACCCTTCCCGCTTTCTGAAAAAAGCTTCCTATTTTGCTCGCTACATTCGATTTTTTAATGTTTTCATATGCATTCTCAGCTCGCTCCACTATGGTGTTTTTAATGTTTTCAATGTTGGGTACTTCCCCCTTCATTTCCAGCTTCTCTGCTGCAGTTTTCGCTTCAGGAATGGCAATCCACAATACGATGTATACCAAGAAACCACTTCCGAAAACAAAGAGCATTACCAAGCATAAGATGCGAAGCATGCTAACATCAACGTCTAAATATTTAGAAACACCGGCACAAACTCCGCCCAGTTTAGCTTCGTCAGGGTCTCTAAATAATCTCTTGGTTTGCTTCTTATTAGAAGAGTTTCGATTTCGCTCTGCCTTCTGCGATTGGTTGAACGCATCCGCTTCTTCCTCAACACCTGTATCAAAATCAGAGGGCCGGCCCATGGTTTCAATAACCGCGTCTACATCTGCAGTATTAATCGAAACCTTGCCCGCTTTTAGCGTGTTAAACAGCATTTCAGAAATGCGGTGCTCGATGTCTGTTAGAATGTCAGAGGAGTTTTCCGTACCCGAAAAATGGTCGTCTAAGCTCTGCAGATAGTTGCGGAGATGGTCGTACGCATCCTCTTCAATTTGGATGGCTATGCCACCTAAGTTAATCGTAATGATCTTATTCATTTTTCTTGTTTTATGCTTTTAATTGTTTTGGGTTAGTTGTTGGACGGCCTTGTTCAAATCCATCCACGAATTGTTCAGCTCATCCAAAAAATCTTGACCTTTTTCGGTGATGGTATAATACTTACGCGGTGGGCCCATGAGCGACTCCTTCCAACTGTATGATAAAAATCCTGCATTTTTTAATCGTGTTAAAAGCGGATATAAGGTTCCTTCTACTACGATGAGTTGTGCACCTTTAAGTTGATCAATGATGTCGGAGGCATAGATCTCACCCTTGCCTATTATGGCCAAAATGCAATATTCGAGAATGCCCTTTCTCATCTGTGCTTGTATATTTTCTAGATTCATTTCGTAAATTGTTATGCAAATATATGGGTATAGTTTGGAACTATGCAAAACAAAGTACTATAAATTTAACAAAGTATCGACAAGATTGCCTTAAATGACGACTAAACGCATTATTTGGTGCTAATCCGATTCAAATACGTACGTATTTCGCTGATGAAAATCCGATTAATTTGGAAAATATTTGGTGGAAAATGAAAAATCGGTGATTGTAATGTACATGTAGCGATCTAATCTACGCTTTCAATTAGAAGCAAGCATCCTGAATTCACTGTAAGTTCAACCACGCCATTTGATTGTACCTCATTGCTGGAACTGGTTTGTTTTGTTGGCGATAATTGAGCGTTGGTTAGTTCATATTTTAAGCCTTTAGAATTAACGCCCCTAGATGGATTCAACGGCAAGATCGACAATTTGGTTCCTTGCACATAATATTTAGAAAATGCTTTGGTAACTAAAACGCACTTTGAGTGGTCATCGAGCAACACCAGTTCAATTTGGCTTTGATATTTCGCCATCGACAAAACATTGTTAATGGTGTGGTCGAGCCGTTTGCCCGTGGCCCAAACAATGTTGGCCGCCTTGTGCCCGTTTTCAATTAAATACTCAATTCCTTTTTCCAGATCGGTTTTGTCTTGGTTGGGAGCATCAATCCATGTTACCTCCTGAAATTTATCTACACTCGAACGGTCAACTTCAATGCTGTCGAAATCGCCCAGAACAGCATCTACTTTAATGCGCTTCATCAGCACTCGATCTAAGGCACCATCCAACACCAAAACAAACGGGCACCATTCCAAGAGTTGATTCAATAAGTGGTCGGAGCATGCCTGACCATTGGCGATAATAAGCGCCGGCTCTTGCTTGTCGCGCACAAAATGATGGGAAGACATTTTACAGTTTTACGGTTATATTACACCACTTATGGCATATAAGCGCGAAATTCGTGTTTTTGCCAAAAGCTCCATGCAAAGTAAATTATTAATTGGTACTATGAGGATTCGAATTTACCTACTGCTCTCCATCCTTTCGATTGCTTCCTGCAAACGAGAAGACAAGGTGTGGGAGACCAATTATTTGGCACCCATTTTCACTGCAAACCTTACGTTGGAGGATATGCTAAAGGATTCGGTACTCTATACTAAATCCGACAACAGCTACCATCTTTTATATAAGTATTCGATCGAGATCGACAGCGTTGGCAATTATTTAACGGTTCCGGACACCGTAGATACGGTTAACGTTAAGCTTCAAAGTTTGATTCTAGAAGATCGCGGTTTTACCGATACCTTCACGCTGCGAGAAATGGAGCCACAATCAGCGCTTTTTGATGGACTAACGGTACCCCTCGATGCCTATGACATTAAAGATGCCGGCGGAAGTCAAGAGATCGATGTTAGCGAACAGTTTTTTCAAACGGCTACCTTAAACTCGGGTTATCTTGACGTAACCCTTCACAACGACTTACCGGTTTATGTTGAACTCATAATATTTACTCTTACCAATAAAAAGGATGGCAAACTCCTTGTAAACGACACCTTTGTAGACATAGCTCCGTTTTCATCAAAGAGTAAGTCCATCGACTTGTCTGGAAAAACCTTAGACGGCATTTTGGTTGGTGCAGTTAAACGTGTTAAAACTCGAGCCAGTTCTGGTCCGGTTTTGGTGGATGCCGACAAAGGCGTTCGGGTAGAATTAACGGTTCGAGATTTAAAACCCGTTAACGCCACTGCCATCTTTCCGGCACAAACCCTTGTGTCTGAAAATCAAGAAGTTATATATAAATTTGGGGGGCCACAAATAACAGTAATTCGCGCTCGATCGGGCTTTGTTAAGATGAAAATCTTTAGCACCATTGAAGAAGAAATTGTGATTGATTATAGCTTTCCTCACAGTGCCGAAAATGGAGATTATTCCAAGCCCTTTAAAAGGCAATACAATGTTCCCCCAGCTAAACCAGGAGAAACGCAACGAATTGAAGTCTCTTTTCCACTTGATGGCTTCGAATTACAATACGGCGGAAAAGACCCAAAACAGGCACCCTTTGTAAACGCGGTGTACAGCGAGCTTACTGCCCGAACGGTTTACTCAGGGCTGGTTCGAAATCTTTCTTTAGATGATTCGGTATACATCGAATTTGGATTGGTTGACATTGTTCCGGAATTTGCCTTTGGTGATTTTGGCTCAAAAACGTATCATTTAACAGACCCCGTTGACGTACCCGCGCTTAAGAACGTAACTGGAAACATCGACTTAAAAGATGTTTCGATGCGGGTTGAATTTGAGAATGGCTTTGGAATTGAGGCCTTGACTACGGTAAACAGCCTAACCGCAAAAAACTCCAGAAACGGCAAAAGCGTGGCCTTATCGCACGCAGGCTTTGTTGGTCCAGACATCCTTATTGGGAAAGCAATCAATCCGCCTTTTATTCCAAGAAAACGTACTTATTACTTCGACAAGTCCACATCAAACATAGAAGAGTTTTTAGAAGTTTTACCCGATCAAATTGTTCCCGACATTGACATCTTAACTCGACCCTTTGGGGCCAAGGATTACACAGATTTTGTTTTTTACGAGAGTTTTTTAAAAACCAATTTGATACTCGACATGCCAGTGTCATTCGCCGCCGATAATCTAACCTTCGTCCAAAAGAAAGATTTCAGTTTTGCGGATATTAACAACAGCCAAAAAATTAAAAGCGGAAGCTTTAAACTCGAGGTCCAGAATGATTTTCCATTAAGCCTACAATTGCAAATGGAGTTCTTAGACGAAGCGGATCAAGTATTACATACCTTGTTTACCAAAAACAACACCGTAGAAGCTGCCCAATTAGACGCAGTACTGGATCGAACTACCGGTGCGATGACCTCCATAATTTCTGCAGATGTGAACCCGGTGGAAATGGACATGATACGAGATTCAAAAAAGGTTCGGATACGGGCCGTATTTGACACACCCAGTGGTGTGCAAACCAATTTTTACAGCGATTATCAGTTAAAAACAAAGCTCATAGCAGATTTTACTTATGAGAATTCCCTTTAGGTCCATCTTAATCATTCTTATTGCAAGCCACATTGGAGCAACGGCACAAACCCTCCAAACGGATGCGCTTGTTAACGACTACCAACACCCTGGCCGCGTTAATGTCAATCGCGGGGTAATGACCATTCATTCTGACGTTGGCTTGGCTACCAGTGTTTTTAGCAAGGATATGTTATTTGAAAATTATTGGTCGAAAGAACTCTTAGCCAATCAAATGGCACGATTAAGTGGTCGAAATGTTGCTGGTATTCACAGCTCATCAAGCATCGAACTTCAACGCTTGGGGAAAAAGGACTATTCATTTTGGGGACTTAAACTGCAGCACGACATCGTTCTAGGTTCAAGATACAATTCAGATTTGCTTCGATTGGCCATGGAAGGAAATGCCGCCAATGCGCAAACAGACCTAACTAAAGCTTTAAACTTTCAACTCATACAAACTTCAAACCTAGAACTTGGTTTCGAAAAATTAAATCGTTCTGGAAAGCCTTCCAACCTATATTGGGGTATTGGCCTCGTTATGGGGCATGCCTACAGCAACTACCAAATTAAAACCGGCAAACTCACAACCAATAAAGATGGAGAATACATTGATGCAACGGATGTTTCATTTAAGTTTCAACAAAGTTCTTTTGGTGTTGGGCCTTCGCTTGGTGCGGCTACGAGCTTTGGATACAAGTGGGCTCAAAGTTCGCAGAACCACTTGGCCTTTCGAATTAATAATGTTGGATTTGTTCGCTGGCAAGAGCTAGAAACGATTGTTAATGCTGGGTCCGATTATCATTACGAAGGTTTTAACCTAACCAATGTGGTGGCCAGAGGTGGTTCGGTCGACTTTCAAGATTCGTTGAATTCGCAATATATAATTACATCTAAAAACGCTGAAATAAGACCAACTCCCTTTTCGGCAGCGTTTAATTTTAACCACAGTCTTGAAAATTCAAACTCCATCGATTTAGAAATGAAATACTTTTATGTTCCCGGCTTCCTCCCAAGGTTAACGGCGCAATACGAACAGCAGTTTGCGGGCTCATCAAGCAGCCGTTGGTTTGTTGGTGGAGTGTTTGGTGGGTTTGGAAATGCCGCCTTAATTTTCGGAACCGATTTGAAAATTAACGACTCTGCTGGAATAGCCCTTAAAGTAAGTGGTATTGAAAGTTTAGCATCCAACAATCTTCCCATTTACTGGTTAGGAGATGTCTCATTGTTTATTGATTTATAAACACCGGTCTTTTTACACATTTAATCCGAAACATAAAGACGATTCAGAAACTAATCACCCGTTTTTTAGGCTTCATAAATTGTTTTCACCAATTCTTCAGAAAAATCAATCAGTTCTATTATTTCGTTTTCACCCGCAAATCGGAAGTTTTTAAAAATTAGAAGTGCCTTTCCGTCAGATTCAATATGGAAACGTTTATTCTCCATAAAGAAGTTGATAAGTTCTGGTTTGAAAAAGGCTTTAATGTCCTCATTTTTAGGCCCTTTTACTGAATAGTCGTCTGTAAATTCTTGATCATCGAAGATGATTTCTTCTCGAACGGCTAAGTCAAGTATCTTGTTCAACCAACCATCTTTTTCAATAACAAACTTAGGTAAAGGTTTTTCAATTTGAACCAGTAGTGCGGTAATGTGGTGCACTTCCGCAGCAAGAAACGCCCCTTCGTCAAAGGTTATATCTGCAACTTCCCAGGCAACGGCAATATTTCTAAATTCTCCAGAAATAATGTTTCGAGAAAATTCCAATGCCCTAGATTCAAAGAGGTGAAATTTTCTAAATCGAGATTTGCTCCAATTGGTTTCTGGTCTAAAGATCCAACCATTATGAGCTGCAACACCTTTGAGCTGGTGTTGTCTTTTACTTAGAAAAAAGAATGTTTTAGGTGGTAAGATGTGTAAGCTTAGTGGGTGTTGCGAAGTGGTAATGTGATTGTCTAATCCAACAATATCAAATTGGCCCCCAGCAGCTATATTGTTGTCGCCCCAATTATTTAAAAACTCCAACACCGTATGGTCTACCAATCGAGCTTGAGAAAAATCAACGATTACATCTTGGCCCATGCCCACAACTTGAAGCTTCTCGCTGAGTTGAATAATGTTAGTAAAATTCGAGATGCCTTTTACCTTAATCAAGGTGTGTCCCTCGTCCTTTTGCAAAAAGTATCTCGTGTTTCGCAGCAGCGAATAAAACAGCTTAAACGGCGAATGAGATTTAATGAGTTGAATTAAGATGGTCAGGGCAATTCCCGCGCCTAAGCCCATTATTAAGTCGGTTTTTATGGTGGCAAAAAGAGTAAAGGCAACAATGATAAATTGCTCATAACCAATGTTGAGGGTATCGGCAAACATTTTAGGTGAAGCCAGTTTATAGCCTGTATAAACCAATATTGCGGCCAAAGCAGCCGTTGGTACAAGATTGATATAACTGGTGAAAAAGAATACAATGGTTAACAAGATTAGGCCATGAAAAAAGTTCGACCACTTAGTTCTTGCTCCGTGGTTGATGTTAACAGAGCTTCGAACAATTACCGTTATTACCGGCAATCCCCCCAGAAATCCCGCCAAAATCGTACTTGCTCCAGCCGCAAACAGGTCTTTATTTAAATTGGTCGTTCTTTTTTGTGGGTCCAACTTATCTACCGCCTTCGAGCTCAAAAGTGATTCAATTGAACTCACCAAGAAAATACTGACAACGATGAGCCAAAAACTCATGGTGTTGGCCTTATCAAAATTAGGTCTAAAATTGAATGCATTAATAAAATTCTCATCCACCTGCATCAAGTTATCAGGCCCAACGGCAAAGCTTGTTCCGAAAACATCCAAAATGTTTGGGTTTGTTAAATCAAAAAGAAATACAAAGGGCATAGAAATTAACAAGACCAACATGGGTGCCGGTATGTAGTGAAGCAACTTCATTTTGTTTATAAACAAAGGATGAAGTATTAAAATGGCTAAGCTATTAATGGCAATAATGGCAATTGGCCAATTTATGTTTTTAAGATTATTGGGAAGCGCTTTAATGCTTTCCAAGGCGGACGATTTTGGAAAACCGGTGTCCAAGGCAATGTGAATTTGGCTGGCAAAGATGATGATGCCAATGGCTGCAAGCATGCCTCGAACTACCGAAGATGGCAGGAAATCGCCGTACTTACCCAGCTTAAATACGCCAAAGAGCACTTGGATGATTCCGGCAATTACAACCGCGGCCAAATAGTATTCAAAACCATTGGTAAGTCCCGCATCCGAAAGGGTTCCAACTCCAAAGATTGTTACACCAATGAGCCCAGCTCCTGGGCCATTAATACCAACATGGCTTCCTCGAATAAAAGTAGTCACCAAGCCTCCGATGATGGCAGACACAATTCCAGCCATTGGAGATACGCCTTCGCCAGAGGCAATGGATATTCCCAATCCGAGCGGCAGTGCAACCAACGCAACGCTAAAGGCTGCTATTAAGTCTCCCTTCCAATACTGTTTAAGATCCGTCCACAATGTTTTTCCTGCCAAAATCGATATTTTACTGACTTTGGCAAAATAATGATTTTTTACGAATTACCTGAATACTTGATTTGGATCAATACTTAGAAAATTCGAATTCTTTAAAACTAAGAAAACCAGACAAAACTATGGGGTAGATCTGTTTATCCTTACATGAAGCAGCCAAGGCAACTAGATTTATAAAGAACGTTGCTTAACTTGTTGCCACCCGCTTAGATTGATAGATCGGATACTTTAACATGAGCTCTTTCACTTCGCTTCCAACACTAAAATCGGTGTTTCCCTGGTCGGCGTTGGAAAGAACGCGGTCGATCAAATCAACAACCCGCGCCATATCCTCTTCTTTTAGACCTCGAGTTGTAATGGCTGGAGTTCCAACCCGAATACCTGAAGTAACAAAGGGAGATCTTGTTTCTTGTGGCACCGTATTCTTATTGATGGTAATATCTGATTTCACCAGTGCGTCTTCGGCCTCCCTGCCTGTAAGGTTGGTGAATTTTGTACGCAAATCAATCAACATCAAATGATTATCTGTACCGTCAGAAATCACCTTGTACCCTTTGTTTATAAAGGCCTTACTCATTGCTTGGGCGTTGGCAACAACTTGTTTGCCATAGTTTTTAAAATTCGGATGCAATGCTTCGCCAAAGGCAATTGCTTTTCCAGCAATAACATGTTCGAGTGGGCCACCTTGAGTTCCGGGAAAGACCGCTGAATCAAGCAAATGAGACATCAGTCTCAAATCGCCCTTTTTATTTGTAATGCCCAATTTATTCTCAAAATCATTTCCCAACATTATCATTCCACCTCGTGGTCCCCGCAGTGTTTTGTGGGTAGTTGTTGTAAGAATATGGCAATGTTCTACCGGGTTTTTAAGCAAACCCGCTGCGATTAAACCTGCTGGATGCGAAATGTCTCCCAATAGAACGGCGTTCACCTGGTCGGCAATTCTTCTAAATTCTTGATAATCCCAATCGCGAGAATAACTGGATGCGCCACAAATAATGAGCTTTGGTTTTACTCTCAGCGCCATTTCCTCCACTTGTTTCATGTCTACCAAGCCCGTTTCTTGGTCGATGCCATAATGGTGGGCCTTGTATGTTTTTCCAGAAAAGTTTACAGGAGAACCATGAGTAAGATGACCCCCGTTCGACAAGTCGAAGCCCAATATGGTGTCGCCCGGAAGAAGGCAAGCGAGCATAACCGCAGCATTTGCTTGAGAACCTGAGTGCGGTTGCACGTTAACCCAAGAAACACCAAACAATTTCTTTGCTCGATCGATGGCTATTTGTTCTACTTGATCAACAATCTCACATCCTCCGTAATATCTTTTCCCAGGTAAGCCCTCGGCATATTTATTTGTGAGTACACTTCCAACCGCTTCAAGCACCGCTTCGGAAACAAAGTTTTCGGATGCAATTAGCTCAATACCATGCTGTTGACGCTCTAATTCTAAGTTTACTAGTTGAAATATTTCGGTGTCCATATCCACAAAATTGGTCACACAAAAATATCAAAAGATAACTACTACCAATCTTTCAGCGGAATATATTATCTTAGCACAACTTAAAATACCCTGAAACACTACCAATATTAAGGACAGAATGATTGAATTAATTCGAAAAACACTTTTCGCTCATTGTGAAACCATCTCCCGAAATCATAGCGGCTTTTCAAAAGGTTTCTTACTGCGTCAAGCTCTATTGTATTTGGCAATTGTGTGTTTTGGCACAACCATGGCACAAAATGTTGGGATTAACGAAACAGGCAAGAATCCCGATAATTCTGCGATGGTGGATATTGAATCAACCACTCGAGGCTTGTTAATTCCAAGGTTGACTAAAATTCAAAGAAATGCCATTCCGGGCCCCGCCGAAGGATTGTTGATATATCAAACTGATGACACCGTTGGTTTTTGGTATTATAACAACTTTAACTGGGAGCCAATTTTTCAGAACATTGAAGCCGGAAGCGGCCTTGTTGGAGGTAAGATTAAAGGCTACGGCACCATAGATATGGCAACTACCAGCGTTCAAACAGGAACGTACGGTTATAGAGATTCTATACCTCAATTTACGGTGAATCAATTTGGCCAGCTGGTCTTCGCTAAAAACATAGCTATTTCTGAAAAAGACTCCGTAATTGGAAACGAAATTGCCGACACAACAAATGCCTTGAACATGATAAATCGCTGGGGTTCGGGAACTTCTTCCGACCCATACAAACTGGGCATTAATCGAGGAAATTCTCCTCGAGATTTGTGGCTTTGGAATGGCAATACTTGGATATTATCCCCCCTTCCTTTTGAGCGGGATAGCATAATTGGAAATGAAATTTCGGACACAACTCTGGCGCGAGGCATTTTATTTAGAACGGGTTCTGGAAGCGCTTTGGATCCGTATAAAATTGGCATAACAGCCGGGGCTAGCACCAACGATGTTTGGATGTGGAATGGTTCAACTTGGGAATCAAAACCCATTGTTTTTCCAACTGAAAACGATGGGATAATTGGCAACGAACTAACTGACACGAGTGGTGCATACGGAATGCTTACCAAGTCGGGTACCGGAACCGCTGCCTTGCCTTACACCATTGGAGTTAAACCAGCAAATGCCGTTGGTGATGTTTGGATGTGGGATGGCCTTCAATGGGTGACTTCTCCATTAATAATTCCACAAGAGCGCGATAGCATTGTTGGAAATGAGGTGGCAGACACCACGAATGCGCTGGGAATCTTAAATCGCTTTGGCGGTGGGTCTTCCACAAACCCTTATCAACTTGGAATTAACCCTGGCAATAATGTTGGAGAAGTTTGGACGTGGGATGGATTAAAGTGGGCCCCAGAAACAATTATTCACCCAACCATTTTCATTCCTTTAGAAAAAGACAGTGTTATTGGAAATGAAATTGCGGATACCTTGAATGCCAACGGCATTTTAAACCGCTTTGGCTCTGGTACGGATTCGGATCCTTATAAAATTGGGGTCGTTGACGGCACTCAGCTTGGCCAATATTGGCGCTGGAACGGGTCGTCTTGGCAGGCACAAACAATTACCTTCCCCGTTGAAAAAGATAGCGTAATTGGAAATGAGATATCGGACACAACAAGTGCTATGGGTGTATTAACGCTCTTTGGATCTGGAACAAATTCCAGTCCATATAAGGTTGGCGTTACCTCCGGGCAAACCATTGGAGATGTGTGGATGTGGGATGGCACAAAATGGATTCCAACTCAAATTAGTCATCCAGCAGAAGTAGATGGTATAATTGGCAATGAGGTTACAGATACAATTAATGCTCGAGGCCTATTAACAAAAAGTGGAAGTGGTACTGCCGCCAATCCGTATAAAATTGGAATTGCCGCAGGCTCCGCCGGTGGGGATGTGCCCATGTGGAATGGAACAGCTTGGGTGCCAACCCAAATTACCCACCCCTCCGAAGTAGATGGTATTATTGGAAATGAAGTAACCGATACTATAACAAACGGCTTTTTAAACATTTCAGGGGGTGGTACAGCCGCCAGCCCTAAAAAATTAGGTATGAAGCCGGGTATAGCCTTTGGCGATATCCTTGTTTGGAACAGCACTACTTGGGTGCCTTCACCCCTTACACACAATACGCTCGACAACTCGTATGACGAGGGAGGAGCTGGTTTGGGAAGAACAATAATCGCCGACAATGGTCCCTTAGAAGTATCTGGCACGGATGGAATGCTGATTTCCGGGGTGCTTAACAGTGGAATTGGAATAGGAACACCTGGAAACGGTACCCGTATGTTCTACAATCCGCGAAAAGCAGCCTTTAGAGCGGGCGGCGTTACCGGCACCAATTGGGATGTTGGAAATGTGGGTGCGTATAGCATTGGTCTAGGTCACAATACTCTAGCGTCTGGTTCATATAGTTTTGCTTCCGGAAGAAATTCCATCGCAAACAGTTCATACGCCATTGCCATGGGTGATAGTTCCTGTGCACTCAACGAGCGTTCCATCGCCCTTGGCGATCACTCCAAAGCACTTGGTGCAAACACTACGGCAATAGGAGACAATGCCTTTGCTTACGGTCAAAACTCCGTGGTTATAGGCAAGTCGTCGTATGCCGAAAAAGCATTTTGCGGAATCTTTGGACACGATTCGTATGCCGATGGACAATATTCATACATTATGGGGTACCAAGATACCACGAAAGGTGATTATTCTGTTGCAATTGGTAGAAAGGCTTATGCCGAAGGTTTGGGAAGTATTGCCATTGGAGTTGAAGTGCGAACTAACAATCCATACTCCATAGCCATTGGAAATAATGTTTTTGCCATTGCCGATCGATCTGTTGCTCTTGGAAGTTATGTCTCTACCAACAACAAAAACGGCTCCTTCATATTTGGAGATGCTAGTACGTCCACATCGGGAACGATTATGAAAAATTCTACACTGAATGAAATGATGATGCGATTTGATGGTGGCTATAAGCTCTATTCTCAAGCTAATCTCGCAACGGGTGTATACATGGCCAAAAGCTCCGGGGCATGGTCTTCTGTTTCTGATCGGAATATGAAAGAAAACTTTGGACCCGTGAATGGAGAAGACCTATTAAAGGCTCTTGAATCAGTTCCTGTTTCTACATGGACCTATAAAAATGCTCCATCCGATATTCGTTACATGGGGCCTATGGCCCAAGACTTCTATCAAGCTTTTAAATTAGGGGGTCCAGATAGTTTGGGGATAAAAACAATTAATATTGACGGTGTGAACTTAGCAGCTATTCAAGCTTTATCGAAACGCACTGAAAAGATTACGGATTTAGAACAAAAGCTCACCAACTCTGAAGAAAAAATTGAGGCACAGGATAAAGAAATTGACGAACTCAGAAGAGAAATTGAAGAAATTAAGGCCATTTTACGTAAAAACAACCAAGAATAATTAAGGCATTCCAACCCATTTTGCATAACAAAAACTCCATCTTAGCAATTATTTTATGCGCTTGTTCTTTGAGCGCCTGGTCGCAAGGCATCATAAACAATAGCGCGAAAATTGTGATGAACAACAACGTTCACATAGTGCTTACCGGAGCTTCTAGTGACTATTTAAGTACCGGTACTGCCGTTATGAAAGCCGAGAATGGCGGTACGTTTTATTTGCCGGGTGATTGGATAAACAATGGCGGAACATCGGCCTACGGCAGCAACAATGGAAGCGTTCATTTGTCTGGTGGAAATCAGGACATTGGAGGAACATCTTCGACCAATTTTAACGCACTGGTTTGTTCCGGTTTGGGAGATAAATATCTCTCAGTCAACACCTTGTGTGGTGGTGGTTTTAGTGGTACTAAAAGTGGCTTTATTGATTTGGTGGATGCCCACTTATGGCTTAATGGAAACAAACTTACCATCAATAATGCCAACCCAAATGCCGTGCGTGTCAATACCGGTGGTATTGTCAGTGAAACAAATTCAGTAGCGGGATACAGTTCTGTACAATGGAATATTCGCTCTGCTGCGGTTGGATACGAATTCGACTTTCCCTTTTCAAGTACCGATCGCGTAGCGCTCCCATTCACATTTGCCGTAAAATCGGTTGGTGTACAAGTGAGCGATTCGGGTTACATAGAAATTGCTACCTACCCAACCATAACCACAATACTGCCCAACAATAGGCCTTTGCCCACTGGTGTTGGCAATCTCTTAAACGATTTTGGAGTTGAAAACGATGTCAAATCCGTAGACCGTTTTTACATTCTGGATGGAAATGGTTTCTCTAAGAACCCATCAGTCGCTTTACATTTTCCCTATTTAGATCGGGAGTGGAACACCGCGGGTGGTTCCTTAAACAAAATAAATGAAAACAGTCTGGTCGCTGCCAAATTTGATAACGGAACCTCCTCATGGAACTATTCTTACTTGGGAACTACTACCATTTCTGACAACACTACTACGTCCGAGACGCTCAACAACTATAAGGGCGCTTGGGTTTTGCACAACAATCCGTATTGCCCAGATAGCGACTTTAGCTTTGTAAGTGAATGCTTTAATAAACCAATTACTTTAAATGATCGAACAACCATCTCTGAAGGTGTTATCGATACCTTCTTGTGGCGCGTTGAAGGTCAGGTAGTTGCAAATCAATCCGGCTTTTCGCACGATTTTTCGTCTCCCGGACTGTTTGATGTTGTGATAAAATCGAGGGGAGATCGAGGATGTTGGGATTCTATAACTAAAAAAGTCTCCATCTTTCCACTCCCAACTGCACGATTTGGTGCACGAGATACGTGTTACGGCGACTTAACCCGACTGGCCTCTAATTCAACCACTCCAATTGGGTATCCATTAAAACAATTCTGGTCGTTTGACGGGAACACTTCTACCTTCCCAATTGTAACTCACCAATTTTCAGACACAGGCTTCCACACTATTGAAATAATAGCGATAAATGGCTTCAACTGTCGAGATACGCTGGCTTCTAACATTCACATTGAGCCTTTGCCTACGGTCCTTTTTGATGCCCCGAACCTGTGCGAAGGAGAACGGGTTTTCTTTGTCAACAACACAACAACCAAGGGAATTGTTAACTATTGGAATTGGCGCATAAACAACGAATTGGTCGGACTAGACAACACCTATTCGCAGCGTTTTAATCGCAATGGGGTGTACAAAGTTGCTTTGCTGGCAGAAAACAGTTTTGGGTGTCAAGATTCCCTCATTAAAAACTTGGAAGTATACCCGCGTGCGGCGGCGGCATTCACCTACCTACCAAAAGAAGTGTATATATCCGACCCAACGGTCTCTTTCATCAATACTTCGTCGGATGCCAATCAATATGCCTGGTTCATCGATGATGGGTGGTCGCCTATCTTCTTTACTAAAGATGTAAATCATACCTTCCAAGATACCGGAGCTTTTGTTGTGTCGTTGATCGCAAATAACAATTTCAATTGTCCCGACACCTTGAGCAAACTCATTGCGATAAATCCCGATGTGCGAATCTTTATTCCCAACGCATTTTCTCCATATAACAAGGATGATCTGAACCAAAGCTTTGGGCCTGCTGGTATGCTTCATGGTTTAAAAGAAATGGAAATGAACATCTATAACCGCTGGGGAGAAAAACTCTATTCAACAAACAGCATCGATCGGCCGTGGGATGGGACCTATAAAGGCGTCAATGTGCCACAAGGCAACTACTTGTACATGATAAAGTTAAAAGACGTGTACGACAACATTTATTGGTACGAAGGCACAGTGATGTTGTTAGAATAGCGCTCCATAAAGCAGCGTTCGTTAGTGTCAATATCATAATTACTGTCTTACTTTGCGAAGTACATCACAAAACAAATGAAAGCAATCATACCTGTTGCTGGGATTGGGTCGAGGCTCCGCCCACATACACACACCCAGCCCAAGTCACTTATACCTGTTGCTGGAAAACCAATTTTGGCACACATTATTGACAACCTAATTGAATGGGGCGTCGAAGATTTTATTTTCATCATTGGATACATGGGTGAAAAAATTGAGCATTATATTGGCAAGAATTACCCAAATATCCGGAGCCATTTCGTTGTTCAAGCCAACGGAAAAGGGACTGCTCACGCGTTGTGGCTTTCAAGAGATCTCTTTTTGGATGATTCTCCACTTCTTATTGTGCTTGGGGATACCATATTTAAGGCAAGTAAATCCGCCATTCTTGGCAAAAATCATGGGGTTTTAGGCGTGAAAAAAGTAGATGATCCTCGCCAATTTGGAGTTGCTGAAATTAATGAAGAAGGTGTGGTTACCCGTTTGGTTGAAAAACCAAACATACCAAAATCCAATCTAGCTCTAGTTGGGGTGTATTGTATCCACAACAGCGCATTGTTTCGTACATCCTTGAATACCATCTTGGAAAATAATATTAAAACGAAAGGCGAATACCACCTCACCGATGCTCTAATGGACATGATTGATAAAGGGGAAAAATTTGAAACCACGGTGGTAGAGAGCTGGTTTGATTGCGGTAAAAAAGACATCTTACTTGAAACAAATGCCATTCTTTTAAAATTGGGAGGATATCCAACTTATAACGAGCAACAGGTTGTTAACTCCATCATTGTTCCTCCAGTCTTTATTGGAAACGACGTTATGATAGAAAATAGCATTATTGGCCCCAATGTTTCCATTGGAGATGAGTCGCGAATAAACTACAGCATTATTAAAAATAGCATCATTGGAAATGAGTCAGACATAGACGACGTTCATCTCAACCAATCGGTAATTGGAAACGACAGCTCATTAAAGGGTTCTTCTTTAAGCCTGAATCTGGGAGATAGTACGGAAATAAAAATGGGTTAACTCAACACCCAACTACCCTACTAATAAGGCAACGTAGAGGGTGACAACAACCCTAAATAGCCTTTAAACCTGAGTTGGATTCATATTTTGAATTCAGAACGCTTGTGGACAGTGAGTTTCGAGTAAAAATTTCGAAGACAGGGCGGGCCCTTTCGAGTAATTTTTACGATGAAAATCGCTTTTCACAAGTGAAATGCGAGCTTT
>JBLHHI010000017.1:0-37490 GCA_047614125.1 Bacteroidia bacterium
TTACTACCAAAAATGGCGGCACGGATAAACAAGTTCCTGTTCAGTTTAACATGATTACGCTTGGGCTCGAAAAAGCATTGGAAGAAGAGAGTTCAATTCAGCATAAACATGGTCTATTGATCATTGAAAGCATCCCTAAGGCTACATTTCAAATCGTTTCGCAAATGGGCCAAAAAATTTACTTGAACGAAATAAAATCCAAATTCACCGAAATAGAAACCTCATTTCTTCCGAGTGGAGCGTATTTCGCTGTACTAATCGACCCGAACGGAAAAAGAATGGTAAAATCGTTTGTTGTAGTGCACTAATTCTGCACAAAGAACAATCCAAAACCAACCTTTAAAGCCAGAAGGGCAATTTAACCCCTTAATTGGCTTAATATGAAACAGTTTTTCAAATTTGTACTTGCAACCTTTACCGGCTTAATTCTCAGCGGTTTCTTCGTTATCCTCATCATCTCTTTATGGATCGGCAGTATGTCGAAGAATGAGAATGTTACCCTTAAAGAAAATTCTGTTTTGGTGGTTAAATTAAATCACGATTTAAAAGACAACACTTCCGACAATCCGTTCGACGCGTTTTTTAGTGAATTGTCTCCAGATGTAACCAAGGCCTTGGGCTTGTACGATGTTTTGAAAGACATTAAAGCGGCAAAGAGTAATGATAACATTGAAGGAATTTTCTTAGATCTAACCTTTGTAAGTGCTGGATATGGAAAGTTGAGTGAGGTACGAGAGGCCTTAGAAGACTTTAAAAGCGAAGGCAAGTTCATTTACGCCTACGGCGAAGTGATGTACAACAAAACATATTATTTAGCCAGCGTTGCCGATCAAATTTATCTCAACCCGTCTGGCGAACTGCTCTTTAACGGCATGGTGGCCGACGTAACCTTCTTAAAGAAAACCTTGGCTAAAATGGGCATTGAAATGCAAGCCGTTAAAAAAGGCAAGTTTAAAGGAGCCATTGAACCCTTTGTATTGGATGAAATGAGTGAAGCCAATAGAATGCAGATCACTGCCTTCATGAATTCGATTCATCAAAACACAATGACCACCATTTCGAAAGCTCGTGGAATTGATTTGGCAACCCTTCAAACGATTGCCGATAGCATGTTGGTACGAAATGCCGATGATGCTGTTATCCTCAAAATGATTGATAAGGTTGCTTATCGCGATGAAGTGATTTCTGCCATTTTAGCTAAGGTTGAATTGGAAGATGAAGACGATTTGAATTGGGTTAGTTTATCGAAGTTTAATACCGTAGTCCAGCAAGAAAATAAATTTAAAAAAGATAAGATCGCCATTATTTTTGCCGAAGGAAGCATCGTTTCTGGCAACGGTGAGGAAGGCGAAATCGGATCGGACAAGTTTGCAAAAGCTTTGAAAGATGCTCGTTTAGACGATGATGTTAAAGCCGTTGTTCTTCGTATAAACAGTGGTGGTGGTAGTGCCTTGGCGAGCGAAGTTATATGGCGCGAAACCATGTTGCTTAAGGCCAAAAAACCATTAATTGTTTCGATGGGTGATGTTGCCGCCAGTGGTGGATATTACATAGCGGCTCTTGCAGATACCATTGTTGCAAATCCTTCAACCATTACAGGTTCGATCGGAGTATTTGGAATGTTCCCAAATGCGAAAGGTTTATACGATAAATTGGGCTTGCATTCAGAATACATTACCACAGCAGAACATGCTGATTTTGGCCGAATTGATCGGCCCTTGAATGATTTTGAAAAAGACTTCCTTCAAGAAATCATTTCTAAGGTGTACGGAGAGTTTTTAACCCGCGTGAGCGATGGCAGAGGTCTTCCTCGAAATCATGTAGACAGCATTGCTGAAGGAAGAGTTTACACAGGAGTTATGGCCAAAGAACTTGGACTGATAGATGTAGAAGGTGGTTTAAACAAAGCAATAGCAATTGCCGCCAGTAAGGCCGGTATTGAAAAATACGGCATTAGTGCCTATCCTAAAAACACAAACCCGTTTGCGTCTTTCATGACCGGATTTGGTGGTGCATCGTTAAAAGAAAAATGGATGAAAGAAGAACTTGGAGTGATGTACGAAACGTACAAAGAGATTAAAGCCATTCAAGGAATGTCGGGCGTACAAGCCATCCTCCCCTATTCTTTTAATATTAAATAAAATGCTTCACCGTTAAGTTACACCAAGAATTAAAAATGCAGATAGGCTGCACTAATGGTTTGTTGATTTGCTAAAAAAAGCAATGACACTACAAGAATTTATGCAGCAGTATTCCTCGGAGTCAAGCTGTAAAGAAGCCTTTAAGCAGTATCGATTAAAAGTTGGAGTGGTTTGCAAGAAATGCCAGCATGACCAGCATTACTGGTTATCCACCCTGGATCAATTTAAATGTAAGAACTGTGGATTCCGAACAGGACTAAAGAGTGGGACAGCCCTTGAAGCCAGTAAACTACCTTATCATTATTGGCTTACCGCCATGTTTCTTATGACCAAGAACAAACGAAGTATTTCTTCTTGCGATCTTCAGCGTATGCTAGGACACAAGCGCAATGAGCCCATTTGGTTAATGATGCACAAGATCAGGATATCAATGGGCAATCGTGATGATCTGTATACACTCAAAGGAACAGTGGAAATGGATGAGGCTTTCTTTGAGACTGTTGATCCCGATCAGCTTCATGCACCCCTAAAGCGTGGCAGAGGATCTCAGAAACAAAGTGCAGTAATGGTTATAGCCGAATCCGAAGAAGTAGAGGAGAAAAAACAGGGAAAACATCGTAAAAAAAGAAGATGTGGTTACTTCAAGATGCGTGTTATGGATGATCTAACTTCGGTAACAATCAATAAAATAACTTCAGAAACCGTTGACTATCAGAGCACAGTGCTAACCGACGGATATAAAAGCTACAACAAACTCAAAAAAGTAGTTGCTGTGCATCATGCGACCGTTTGTCCTCCCAAACTGGCTTCCAAACAGCTTCCGTGGGTACACACGGCAATCGCCAATGCCAAAAGAGTTATGTTGGGTGCGTACCATCGAATCAACAAAGAATATTTGCAGAATTATTTAGATGAATTTTGCTACAGACTAAACCGGAGATACTTTAGTAATATGTTTGAAAGGCTCATGATTGCTGCCTGCTCCGTTGCTTGGTATATTTAAGCGGTGAAGCATTTTAAATAAAGTCTTTAGGTTATTACAATTTATATCAAAAGCACTTGCTTGGTTTTCTCCGAGTGAGTGCTTTTTTTTTGTTTTGTAAGTTGACAATAGTTCAAATAATGCTTCGCATCAACTTCCTAGACGAAGCAAAGCTTGCCTGGATCAAAACAATCAGCATAGCTGATTGATTTGTCAACTTCTACTTAATCTTTCCTAGCTCGATATCTGTCCGAAAGTCGCTTCAATAATGTCGCAACACGTGTGTAATTCAGTTTCGGTAATTACCAATGGTGGAGCAAACCGGATGGTATGAACATGCGTTTGCTTTGCCAATAAGCCATTTTCCTTGAGCATCAAACACACATCGTAAGCACTTTTCCCATCACTAAATGGCAATACGTCAATAGCGTTTAACAGCCCTTTTCCGCGCACTGCGGTTATGAGCGGGGAGTTGATGTTGCGCATGCGCTCGCGAAATATTTGGCCGAGACTTTCTGCATTCTCCGACAACTTTTCATCCACAACCACTTGTAAGGCTGCGGTGGCAACTGCACAAGCCAATGGGTTTCCACCAAAGGTTGAGCCGTGCTGTCCGGGTTTAATGCACAGCATAATATCGTCGTCCGCCAAAACCGCCGAAACGGGTAAAACACCCCCCGACAATGCCTTGCCAAGCACAAGCACATCCGGTCTCACATCTTCATGAGCACATGCTGTTAGGCGCCCGGTTCTTGCAATACCTGTTTGTACTTCATCGGCTATAAACAACACGTTGTGCTCATCGCACCAAGCTCGAATGCTCTTTAAATATCCTTCTTGTGGAACAATAACACCTGCTTCCCCTTGAATGGGTTCTATCATCACACCGGCAACATTTTTGGTGGATATTGCTTGCTTCATTGCTTCCATATCGTTGTATGGAATCGAAATAAATCCAGGCAAAAATGGTCCAAATCCTCCGTAGCTGTCTTCATCGTCTGAAAACGAAACGACCCCCAAGGTTCTTCCGTGAAAATTGCCGTTTACCACTACAATTTTTGCTTCATTGGTTGGTATACCTTTTTTCTCATACCCCCATTTTCTGCACAGTTTTAAAGCGGTTTCAACAGCCTCTACTCCTGTGTTCATGGGCATTACCTTATCATACCCAAAGAACTTAGATATAAACTTTTCGTATTCCCCCAACTTATCATTGTAAAAGGCTCGGCTTGTAAGGGTCAAAACCTGCGCTTGATCTGTTAGCGCCTTTATTATTTTTGGATGACAATGGCCCTGATTCACAGCACTATACGCCGACAAAAAATCGAAATACTCCTTCCCTTCCGTATCCCACACTCGAACTCCCTTCCCTCTTTCTAGAACCACAGGAAGTGGTTTGTAATTGTGTGCTCCAAATCGATCTTCTAATTCAATATGCCTATTTTGCTCTGTAATTGTCATACCGCAAAGGTAAAATCCTGACCCTATTTTCACTTAGTATTTGGGATTATTATAGATTGTCGTCATAAATTGACTTTGAACCTAAGAATGTTTGTAAGACATTGGCATTTAATTCGTTACTTTGAGGAAGATCAAAATCTTGCAAAATCTTAAAACCATTTGGCGTTTAATTGGCATCCTTTTTCTTATGGGTGGTACTCAGCTGTGTGGAAGTACTTTACCATCCAACCCATGGAAAAATCTTCAATCGGATCAATTAAATTTCTATTACCACGAGCAAAGCGAAGAAAAAATTATTTTCCTACTGCCCGAATCAATAAAAATGCTGCATGCCTTGGAAGACAAAATTGGCTATCGCTTGAGTGGCAAACTCGATATATACGTATATAATTCTGTTGCACACCTTAACGAGAGCAGAGTTAAAGAAAAGCCCAAACCGCTAAACATTCAAGGCGGTACTACCGAAATACAGAGCAATTCAATTGAGCTCTATTTTTCCGAAAGTGGTGATGATCTTTTCAATCAGCTCTCTGTGGCCATTGCCGATAACCTCTTAGTAGAAATGCTCTATGGGGGTTCTGTTCAAGATCGAATAAGATATGCCACTTTGCTTTCTTTACCACTTTGGTTTAAAGATGGACTAACTCAATATTTAGCTTTGGGTTGGGATGCTAAGGCGGATGACGAGCTGCGCGACGCCTTTAATCACAAACGTATTTCTTCCTACAATAGGCTGAGCGATGATTTAAAAATTCTAGCCGGAAGAAATATGTGGGACTATGTGGTTGATACAAAAGGGGAGCAAGCAATTCAACGAATTTTGTACCTAGTTCGACTCACTCGAAAAGTTGAAACCGGACTGTATTACATCTTAAATCAGAATTCTAAGGAGTTATATGCCTCTTGGTTCAAAGCCTCCGAAATTGCATATGCGGCAGAAGTAGTACGAAGAGTTCCGGCCAACACAGAACAAGTTTCATATAAGGGAGGCTCTGATGTCTTGCACAGCCTTTCCATTTCTCCCGATGAAAATATGCTTGCAACCGCGTACACTAGCGATGGTCGGTTTATTATTGAATTGTATAATCGCAACTTGGGTACCCGTACCAGATTGTGTTCTAAGTTTGTTCATTTTGAAGGTCGAATTGTTCATCAAGAATATGCTCATTTGGCATGGAAGAACAATGCCGAGCTGATTTGTATTGAGAACAAAGCGCAACCTACCATACAAATCTGGAATCAAAATGGCACTCTGATTTCTGCAAATACACTGCCTTTTCATCAAATTAATCATATGGATTTTCATGCCCCAGAACAGAATTTAGTTCTATCGGCGACCAACAATGGCTCTACTAATTTGATTCTTTATAGTGTTAAATATCAATCAATTACCTACCTGTCTCAAGGTTATATCTTCGACGATGTTCAACCTTCATTCGACCAGTTTGGCAATATCTATTTCTCCAGATTTTCGAAAAATGAAGAATCACCTGGGCCCAATTATACCCTATCCAATAATCAAACTTATAACAGTGACGTATACTATTTAATTCGAAACAAGACTCAAGTTTTAAACCTCACCAACATCACCAATACTCCGCTGTATAATGAGTTTTATCCCATTGCATTAAACACGGCATATGTAAGTTTCTTATCGGATCGAAACGGAATAATAAACGCATACGCCTACAATCATGAAAATGAAATATTTGCACTTTCAGATTATCAATGCAACATTCGCTTCCAAACTAAAAATAATAAAAACGGATTAATCTCTGAAGTTGTTCTCACCAACGGCTTAATTAATATTTCCATTTACCAGCCAGACAGTGCTTCAAATTTTGGAGCCATTTCACATCCAAACCAAACCAAGGTTTTAAAGAATAGACTTGCACAAAAAAGTTCCCGCAACAAATCAACCAGCACAAACAACATCGACACTTCCCTGATTCAAGATTATGACAAGGTCTATTTTCAAAGTTCGTTTGGCATTCCGATCAACATTGATTCATTGGAAAAAATTGAAAATACAGTTACCAATCATTTATCATATAAATTTAATGTGAGCACGGAAAAATACAACGGGCTTCGACCCAGTTTGCTGTCAACTCAGCTCAATAACGGCCATGCAATAACAGAGGAATTTGCCACCTTTCTTCCTGATAATCAACTCATTGTAAACAATATGGGAATCATTCTCGGTTTGCGCTTAGAAGACCAATCTCTTAAAAACATTTTCAATACTCGCATTAAGATTTTCTTTAATCTGAACCGAATTGAATACGATTTTTCATACATTAACAATGGTTCCAAGTCAAGTAATGTGTTGCAAATTTCTGGATTTGAACGAACCTTTACCATAGACGAAATATATTACGATTACGTTTTCAACAACCTTAGCTTTAACAAGAAATACAAGCTATCAACAACGCTAAACAATACCATTGGCATTGCCGGAAGGCGAGATTACGTGAACCAGCTTTCCGTTACTGAAACAAGTTTGCGACTGCCACCTCGTAAACAGCTCATGGCAGAAATTGAGAATGTACTGACCAAGAGCACCCGAATTGAGGCAGATGTTTTCCGAAGCAATGGATTTGAAGCACGTTTAACAACCAAGCTCAGATACCTGAGCAACAGCAAAGCCATTGGAATTTCAAATTCACTTCGATTGGACTACGGTCGTAAACTTGTTCGAGACCTTTCTATAGATGGACATTTTGAGGCGGTTATTTCCCATGGGGGTGCAAAAAATATTTTCTATTTGGGAGGAACTCGAAACCAGTTTTATCCCAACTACAATCATCAATCTGAAATTTCCTCCGACCATTCACCCTTTTATCAACCTGTTTACGGCATTCGAAACGCACAGCTCAATTCAAGAAATGGCAACAATTACGCTTTTTTTAATTTGGACTTTAATATAGCCGTAAATCATTGGCTCTCAAAGTATCCATTGCGAAAGTCGTTTTACAAAAACTTAAACATCATTCTTTTTTCTGATCTAGGATCTGCTTGGTACGGACGGTCGCCATACGATACTCAAAATCCTTCTAATGTTACCAGCTTTCAGAATGGTGTTTTAGACATCACGGTTTACAACACAAAAAATCCAATGGTTTTCTCAAACGGAATTGGACTAAACACAATCATCTGGGGCTATCAAATTCGGTATTCCGTTGCATGGGTAGCCGATAACAATGTATGGCAACGTGGTGCTCAATCGTTTGCATTAGGCAAGGCCTTTTAACCTGAGTATGAACCTAATTTCGATTAATCTTTTAAAACTCAGGTTCATACAAAAGCTGGCATTTCACTTGTGAAAAGCGATCTGAATTCAAAATATGAATCGAACTCAGGTTATGGATAAAATTGTTCTGGATTTGTTCATAACTTGTGTTTAAATCGCCACCTTGGGCTCAATGGTGGATTTACCTTTGCCACAAAAAATATTGAAAGCTGTCAAAACTGCGTTGATCTCCGTATTTTACAAAGATCAAATCGACCAACTCGTTCACTTCCTACATTCCAACGGTGTTACTATTTTAAGTACAGGAGGCACTCAAACCTACCTCGAAAATCTAGGCATACCGGTAGTTGCCGTAGAAACCCTTACAAACTATCCATCTATTTTAGGAGGGCGTGTTAAAACCTTGCACCCAGGTGTTTTTGGTGGAATTCTAAACCGTTCAGACAATGCCAGCGATGCGGCAGAAATGGATGAGTTTGACATTCGCAACATCGATTTAATTTGTGTTGACTTATACCCTTTCGAGGAAACCGTTCTTTCTGGAGCAAGCGAAGAAGATGTAATTGAAAAAATTGACATCGGCGGCGTCAGCCTGATTCGGGCAGCCGCAAAAAACTTTAATGATAAGATCATCATTTCTGAAAAGAATCAATATGATCTGGTTCTTGTTGAGTTAAAAAAGAGTGGATGTTCAACCAACCGAGCTTTCAGAAAAGACTTGGCGATGCGCGCTTTTGAAGTGACAAAAATGTACGACTCAACCATTTTTAATTACTTTTCGGGCGATGAAATAATTCCGCTCCGTTATGGGGAAAACCCGCATCAAAAGGCAACGTTTCACGGAAAGATGTCGAGCATTTTCGATCAAATACACGGCAAAGCGCTTTCCTACAATAATTTGCTGGATGTTGATGCAGCCTTAAACTTAGTGGATGATTTTCGAGACGAAGCGAAGTCGGTTTTTGGAATTTTCAAGCACAACAATGCCTGTGGGTTTGCCATACGAAACACCATAGAGGAAGCTTACGCTGCTGCACTTCAAGCTGACCCAGTAAGTGCATTTGGCGGAGTTTTGGCCACGTATTCGACCGTAAACAAAGCTGCGGCAGAACAAATGAATTCTTTGTTCTTTGAGGTGATTATGGCACCCGAATATAGTGAGGAAGCGTTGGGGATTCTCAGAACTAAAAAGAACCGCATCATTTTAAAAATTAAAGATGTGGCGTGGAAAAATTCACAAATGCGATCCATCTTAAACGGCAACTTAGTTCAAGATCGAGATACGGAAATCAACCCCATTCACCATTGTGAGGTAGTTACGGATCGAAAGCCAAGCGATGCAGAATTGAGCGACTTACATTTTGCTAGAATTTTGGTTAAGAATACGAAAAGTAACGCCATTGTTCTCGCCAAAAACAATCAACTTTTGGCAGCCGGAACAGGGCAAACTTCTCGCGTTGACGCATTAAAGCAAGCCATCGAAAAAGCCAAAAATTTTGGTTTTGATTTAAAAGGGTGTGCCATGGCCTCCGATGCTTTTTTTCCGTTCCCAGATTGCGTTGAAATTGCTGATAATGAGGGAATTACTAGTGTTATTCAACCCGGAGGTAGTATTAAGGATCAATTGTCGGTCGATTATTGCAACGCCAATAATATCGCGATGGTGATGACCGGAAAACGCCATTTTAAACATTGACGCAGCGAAGCAAATTTTCCCTACCAAAGGCACCGAGGTTTGGTTCTCAGATTTTTTAAAAATATCCTTAGAAATCCACCCTCATTCAAGTACTTTTGCGGCCTATAGCACATCTTAAACAAAAATCCCCTTGAACAAAGTATAAATGGGCATCTTTAATTTTTTAACGCAGGAAGTAGCCATTGACTTAGGTACTGCAAATACGTTGATTATTCACCGCGACAAGGTGGTTGTTAACGAACCTTCCATCATAGCTATTAAGCGCAGCACCGGCGAAATTATTGCCATCGGTAGTGAAGCGCAGAAAATGCATGGCAAGACCCATGAAGATATTAAAACGATTCGTCCGCTTAAAGATGGCGTAATTGCTGATTTCAAGGCAGCTGAACACATGATTCGTGGATTTATTAAGATGATCAACCGTAAAAACAGCTGGATCACACCGCAAATCAGAATGGTTATTTGCATTCCTTCGGGAATTACTGAAGTTGAAAAACGTGCGGTTCGACAGTCTGCAGAAAAAGCCGGAGCCAAAGAGGTGTATATGATTCCTGAACCAATGGCAGCTGCTATTGGTATTGGAATTGACATTTCGGAGCCCGTGGGTAACATGATTATTGACATAGGAGGCGGAACTACCGAGATTGCGGTAATTGCCCTTTCGGGAATTGTTTCGGATGAGTCGATTCGTGTAGCTGGAGATAATTTCACCGATGACATTATTGAATATATGCGACGCCAACACAATTTAATGATTGGTGAACGCACGGCAGAAATGATTAAGATTGAGGTTGGCGCAGCCCTTCCAGAATTAGAAAATCCTCCAGAAGATTATGCCGTAAACGGACGAGATTTGATGACTGGAATACCCAAGCAAATTATGGTTTCTTATTCCGAAATTGCTCTTTCGTTGGATAAGTCAATTTCTAAAATTGAAGAAGCCGTATTAAAAGCTTTGGAACGTACTCCACCAGAATTGAGTGCAGACATATATCAAACCGGTTTGTATTTAACGGGTGGTGGCGCACTTCTTCGCGGATTGGACAAGCGAATTTCGAGCAAATCTAAGCTCCCGGTTTACGTTGCCGAAGATCCATTGCAGGCCGTTGTTAAAGGCACTGGCATTGCTTTGAAAAATTTGAGCTCGTACAAAACCATTATGAAATAAGGCCGAAATGATCTAAAAAAAAGCACGTGCAGAACCTTTTACGCTTCATCCAAAAGTATTACCACGTTCTTCTTTTTTTGATTTTGCAAATCATTTCCTTAATTGCCATTGTTCGATACAACACCTATCATCAATCCATCTTTTTCAACGTTTCCAGCGAAATAACCGGTCGCGTTCTTGAAAAGAAATCGGATGTCGTAAATTACTTTAACCTGCGCTCCGAAAATGATAAGTTGCAATTTGAAAACATCGAATTGAGAACCCGGGGAGCTGAAAATTATCTCTTTTTCAGCAATGATACTTTCGTAAACATCGATTCAAATGGAGTGATACAATACAGTTATATGGCTGGAACTGTGCTCAATAACAGCATCCATCGAAACAAGAATTATTTCACCATCGATCGGGGCAGAAACCACGGGGTTACCATGGATATGGGAGTGCTTTCACCAAAAGGTGTATGCGGAGTTGTCGTGGATGTATCGGAACATTTCTCCGTAGCTATGTCCATTTTAAACACGGATTTCAAGTTGACTCCTGCCGTTAATAATACGGTGCACTTTGGTCAGCTTTCTTGGGACGGCAAAGACTCAAAAAAGGTGCAAATTAGTCGGATAAGTGACTACACCGCCATAAAGGTTGGTGAAGAAGTAAGCACCACATCCTACACGCATTTCTTTCCAAAATTTATTCCAATTGGGCGCATTGCAAGTGTGGTAAATGCTTCAGATGGCAAATACCTAGAAATTGAAGTAGATCTTGCCGTTGATATGTCAACCTTATCTAAAGTCTATATTGTAAAAAACAATTTTCGGCAAGAACTTGATAGCATTGAAAAAAAACATCTAAATGAAAATTAGCACCTGGCTTCGTTTCATTATTACGGCGCTGGCATTGGTGGCGTTGCAAGTTTTGGTTTTAAACCATCTCGACATCAATGAATATATGTTTCCGCAAGTTTACATTTTGGTTTTCATTGTCTTGCCTGTAAACACCTCCCACTGGCCCAGCTACCTGTTCGCCTTTTTGGTTGGTGCTTTGGTAGACAGCTTTACCTACACGCCCGGTTTTAATAGCTTTGCCTGCGTCTTGCTTGTTTTTATTCGATACGCGTATTTTAAAAACTTTGTAGACAAAGAATTATTGGACAGCGGTGTTTCTCCCTCTTTTTCGAATACCGATTCTGGTTGGACCATGGCCTATGTTGCCATTTTTAGCTTCCTGTTTCATTTCGTTTTGTTTACATTAGAATCATTTACGTTTACAAACTTTCTTGGCACAATGCTCAAAATTTTAATGAGCACTTCCCTATCCATTTTATTAATATTGTTGTTATTGTTTGTGTTTAGAAGCAAAACGCAAGATGAGACCTGATCAACAAAGAAGTATTGTAATTCAAGTGGCCATAGTTTTATGTGCCTTGATTCTTGTTTCTAAGTTGTTTCACCTTCAGGTTATGAGCGACAAATATGCTCAAAAGGCCGACAACATTTCAAAGCGCATTATTACTGAATATCCAGATCGTGGGCTGATAACAGATCGGTTTGGCGAATTAATTGTATTCAACGAAGATGCCTACGACCTCGTTATTCATTTTTCACGTAACCTTAAGAACTTCGATACCGCTCGCTTTTGCGACTTACTTCAAATAGACACAGCCACTTTTAAGAAAGATCTGGAACATGCTCGAAAGACCATGTACAACGGCAAATCGATCTATAAGAAAAATCTTTCTCAACCCGAGTTTGCACGAATCCAAGAAGGACTCTTCCCATTCCCAGATTTCGAAATTGAAACCCGCTCCGACCGTAAATATCATACGCCCATAGCAGCCCATCTCTTGGGTTATGTGGCTGAAATATCACGTCGAGATTTAGAACGAGATGCCACTGAATATTACGATGTTGGGGAGTATGTTGGCAAGTCGGGAATTGAACAATTTTACGAACAGGAATTACGAGGCGTGAAAGGGCAAAAATATTACCAGGTTAATAATCTTGGACAAATAAAAGATCGCATTCTGAACGGAAAGAATGACAAAGATGCAAGGGCTGGCAAGCCCTTACAAATATCGATAGACGCAGCACTGCAAGCATACGGAGAATCGATGATGGTAGGTAAAAGAGGCAGCATCGTAGCCATAGAACCGGCTACTGGTGAAATACTTGCCATGGTTACAGCACCCAATTACAATCCGGAACAATTTGCGATTAAAAACATTGGAAAAAACTACAGCTTGCTCGTTAATGATCCTGAAATGCCCTTGATTAACCGAGCCGTAAACTCAAAATATGCACCCGGCTCCATTTTTAAGCTCGTAATGGCTCTGATTGGTTTAGAAGAAGGCGTTCTCACAGAAAACACCTCCTTTAGCTGCAACAGTGGTTTTCACATTGGCGGTTTAACGGTTCGTTGTCACCCGCACATAAGCCACACCAACCTCAAATTCAGCATTCAAACTTCTTGCAACAATTATTATTGCAATGCCTTCCGAGAAATACTGCATCAAGATCGATTTAAAAACATTGAAGAAGGATACAACAATTGGGCGGGTTACCTGCACCGTTTTGGTTTAGGAAACAAACTCGATGTAGATGTGAACCAAGAAAGTGCTGGGAATGTACCAAACGCTGAAGTTTTTCATAAAATTCACGGACACAATCGATGGAATTACGTTCGGATTATTTCGATGGCAATTGGACAAGGTGAATTGGAACTCACTCCTTTGCAAATGGCCAATTTGGCTGCTGCGATAGCCAATCGTGGTTACTTCTACGACCCACATTTCATTCGCAAAATTGATGGCAAAGCGAGCATTCCAAAAAGATTTACGGAAAAGCATGAAACGGGGGTTTCTAATTATAATTTCGAAATTGTTATTGATGCCATGCGATCGGTGGTTACCGGTGGAACAGGTGCTGGGTCGCAAATTCCAGGAATAGAAATTTGTGGTAAAACCGGAACGGTTCAAAACCCACACGGCGAAAATCACAGTGTATTTATTTGTTTTGCTCCAAAAGACAATCCCAAAATTGCCGTTGCGTGCATTGTTGAAAATGCTGGGTATGGTTCTACGTGGGCCGCTCCAATTTCTACTTTAATGATCGAAAAATTCATAAATCGAGACAGTGTAACTCAGCGCCCTGATTTATATAAGCGCGTTCTTCGCCCATTAGTTGGTTCTGAATTAAAACCTACAGGTGCAGAATAATACTTCATACGAAAACTCGAGGGTTGATGGGCTTAGCCTTGTGATGTACTTCATTCTGGTTCTCTTGGGATTATTGAGCATTTATTCCACATCCAATGTCGCCGATTCTTCCGTTTTTAGCCTCGACAATATTTTTGGTAAACAAATTTTGTGGGTTACAATTTCCGTTGTTTTAGGTTCGGTTTTATTTTTGGTAGATGTTCGATTCTTTGAAGTATTCTCTTATTGGTTTTATGGCATCTGGTTGATTTTATTGGTACTTGTTATCTTTTTAGGACGCGAGGTGCATGGTGCAAGGTCGTGGTTTGAATTAGGAGGTTTCCGACTTCAACCCGCCGAATTTGCCAAGTTTGGTGTTGCCTTAGCGCTGTCGAAATACATTTCAGATATTGATGTTAACCTGAAGCGAAGACGCTACCAACTCATAACCTCGGCCATAATCTTGGCCCCTATGGTTTTAATAGTTTTGCAGGGCGATGCTGGATCGAGCTTGGTGTTTTTAAGTTTAGTTTTGGTACTTTACCGCGAGGGGCTTTCCGGTGTTTTCTTGATCATTGGCATCGTAGTGCTTGTTCTTTCTGTGTTCTTTCTGGCCTTCGGAATTTGGAAGGTTGCCCTCATTCTATTGGTTATAGGAGCCATTGTATCAGGCTTCAACTATGTAAACCGGAGGTTGATGCGAAATATGTGGCTCATCTTAATTGCGGCGTTTGCCTATGGATTTTTAGTTCACATTGCCTTTAATAAAGTACTCGAGCCACATCAACAAGTACGAATCTTGGTAATGCTTGGCTTAAAAGAAGATCCACAAGGCTACGGTTATAATGTAAATCAATCAAAAATTGCTATTGGTTCGGGTGGATTTATTGGTAAAGGTTGGAACAAAGGAACTCAAACCAAGGGTGATTTTGTTCCGGAACAACACACCGATTTTATTTTTACCAGTGTTGGCGAAGAATACGGTTGGCTCGGATCTACAGGGGTGATCTTGGTTTTTACTTTGCTCTTTCTCCGGCTCATTTTTATTGCAGAACGTCAAAAAAACAAATTTAGTAGGGTATATGCCTACGCCGTGGTCAGCATTCTTTTTTTCCACTTCCTCATAAACATTGGTATGACCATTAATTTGGCACCAGTAATTGGGATTCCGCTGCCATTTTTTAGTTATGGTGGATCCAGTTTAATATCGTTTACAATGTTGCTTTTTCTATTGCTTCGGTTGGATGCAAATCGATCGAATGAACTGGATTCGGTAAATTACTAACGAAATTTGTGTCTTTACCATGTAAACTGACCATCATGGAAACTCAGCTAGAATACTAGAAAAAATGCAAAGTTTACCTCAAGCTTAACTTTCATTTTTTGCAGGCAGCGAATTCCAATCCAATGGGTCTACTTAAAAAGGAATCGACATGAAGCCAAGATTACGACTATTTTTACCTTTCAACTTGATGAGCCTTATGCTGGTCTTGATTATTTCACTCACAACCTATTCAACATCGAGTGCAACCCACGTAATGGGTCTCGACATCACCTACCAGCACGTCGACTCGATGAAATATACGTTTACGCTTAAGTTTTACAGATCGTGTCAAGGTGTGGCTTTTAACAATCCCGAAAAGGCAACCTTTGTTCGCTGCGCAACCAGCGGCAAAACCGAAAAGGTATCACTAAGCTTAGTTGGAATTCAAAGCATTAGTCCCTTCTGTTCATCCAGCTCAGACCCATGCAAACCTGCGAATAAGTACGGAACAGGTGAAGGCATTGAATTGCACGAATACACCACTACCATCGATTTTGCAAAAGCACCCTACGATTCAATGATAAAAGCCGGGTGTTGCTCAATCATATTCGAATCGGGCCAATGTTGCCGTAATGGTAGCATAACAACCGGTGCTGCTAATAAAAATTTCTACTCATACGCCATGCTCGATTTATGCAAAGCGCCTGGTAATTCATCCCCTAGCTTTTCAAGCAAACCCATTGGTTTTTTGTGCTGCAACCAGCCGGTTTATGACAACATAGGCGCTATGGATACCATTGATTTTGATTCGCTTTCGTATGCCTTTGCGTGTCCATTATCAGCATGGAACACGGTACTATCATACAGCTCTGGATATAGCTGCTCTAAACCTTTTACGGTATATGACCCATCCGGAACGGGTTATACAAACCCGAACTCAAATCCACCAACTGGGCTCTACCTCGGCTCAAAAACGGGGCAAGTGGTTTTTACTCCAACCAGTTGTTCGGACATTACGGTGGCAGTACTAGAAGTAAGGGAATGGCGTAAGGACACCAGTGGGAAGTACCAACTCATTGGCATTACACGAAGAGATCTGACTTATATCATTAGCTCCTGCTCAGGAAATAATCCTCCAATGATTAATGGACCATACAGCTACAATGTTTGTGAGGGGAAGCAGTTGTGTTTCAATGTGACAGCTTACGACAAGGTTAAGGTTCCCCCTCCACCCCAATCAACTCCTCCCGCAGATACGGTACGAATTTCTTGGAATAGCGGCATTCCCGGCGCAAGTTTCACCCTTTCGTCCGATACGGTTTTACATCAAAGCGGCCGGTTTTGTTGGACACCACCAGTTGGGACTGCCCGGAACTTGCCGTACAACTTTAATATAGAAGCGCGCGACAATGCGTGTCCGCGTAATACCATAACAAACGTTCCTTTTTCCATATTAGTAAAACCCCAAGCTGAAGCTAAAATTATCATCGACACCCTTTCTTGCGGTAAATATGAAGTTTCCAGCGTACTAGACAGTTCTCAATTCGAGTTTCCGGCAAAATATTTATGGTCCGTACTCGATACTTTTGGGAATATGTTGTCTGACACAACACTTCATTTTGTGGAGACTGAATCGTTCCTTTCAACTTATAAAAGAGATACCATCCAATTTAGAAAAGGCGGAACCTACATTATTAAACTCCGAATAGATAATAGTGCTAAATGCCCTAGTATTCAATACGATACGATCGTTGTGCCTTCTGTTTTAGAAGTGGCACTCGCATCAGGGTTGGATACTTTTTCGTGTTTAGGCAGAACCTTGCGTTTGGAGCCGGTTGTAACGAATAACCAATCATCGGTTTCGTATAAATGGAGATCAGGGAATACCAATTCGTTCTTAGATGTTCAACTCAATGATACCGTTAAGATGATTAATGTACGAGTGGATGTTACGGAGGCAAAGGGTTGCACGGCTTGGGACAGCATAACCGTGTTAAACCGTCCCAACCCCTATGTTGAAGCCGGAAATAACCTGCGTACTTGTCCCTTCGACGAAGTCTATATATCCCTATCCGATTCTTTGGCACGTTGGGATGACCCGAGAGACAATGATACAAACTATGTGCAACAAGGTGATACTTTATTGAAAGAATGGTGGCACAACAAGAATTTAGTTTCGAATCAAACCTTAGCGGAAATAAACCTAGAAGGTTGGTATGTGGCCAAGGTTACAGACAATTTTGGTTGCTTTTCGTTGGATAGCCTACGTTTGAATGTGAACGATTCCATTATGCCAACACTTGGACCGAATCGAGAATCTTGTATGAATGAGTTGGTATCCATTGCGGCGACGGGATTTGATACCAGTGGAGCGAATAAGGTTGGCAGCATGCGATGGTATGAATTGAACAACGGTTCTGCAAATACGTACTTGGGCAACACAGACCCGCTGCAGTTTAAAATAACCGATGATATATCCATTCTTTTGGAAGTTACGATTACCGAATTTGGAAGAACATGTAAAGCTGTTGATACCGTTTCGTATACGGTGAATCCATTGCCAATTATTCAAATTCCCGTTAAAAAAGAACTTTGCTGCGATTCGAATTCCATCAATCTTAATACCGAAGATGTAATTAGTTTTGGCGGGAAATGGTTTTGTTCTAGCAATCCCAGCGTTATCAAAGATGACTCTGTTTTTCTACCCTCAAAGGCATGCGGAGCTTCATCTACAACAAATTGGATCACCTACCAATATGAAGATACGAACACCCACTGTATGAGTAGAGATTCGTTTAAAATTGTTGTAAATCCGTTGCCCGTTGTTAAGGCCTTGGGTGGTACGTTCTGCCAGAGTAAGGGAATTGTTAATTTGAAAAAAGACAAAATTCTGGTCCAACCGGCTTCGTTAGGTTTGGGAAGATTGGCCGTAAATTGTTTGGATTGCGGAACCTTCGATTGGTCTAAAATATTGGGAGACAATGGAAGCGGTCAGCCCGGAGCACCCCAAGACTTCTATTTAAAGGTAGACAGTGTTACCATACCCTTTAGTGGGAATGCTACATCGTTCCAAATTGAAATCAAATACACCAATGCATTTGGTTGTTCCAATCGAGATACTGCCCGAATTGTGTTGTACCGCGACTTAAAAGGAGCAACAATCGATCACGCATCCTTTAAAGTACATTCCAACAAAGAACCCTATGAGTTCTGTGCAACAACCTCGCCGATACAATTGAAGGTTACACCCGATTTTGGAACATGGACAAATGCATATAACACCATTGAAGGCACCTTCTTCGATCCTTCAAAAAGCACGTTGTATGATGCACCCTTCACCTTGAAATATGGGTACAACATTGGCGGAACCTGCATCGGGCAAGATTCGGTGGAAGTGTACCTCCACTCCGCTCCTTCTCTTTCCATCATGAACGATACAAACATTACATGGACATCAGCGTCGATGAAGCTTTCGGTATGGGCTAAATATCAGAAGAGTTCGGGGCTTGTTTGGAGAAGCACACCAATGGGAAGTTTTAACAATTCGGGTTCTACAACGCCTTTATTTACCTTCAATGCAGATCCAAACACCTTAACGGTTTATGAGTTAAGTGCATCCACGCTCAAAAACAATGTGTGTGATTCGATAACTAAAACGGTTAAAATAAACGTATACCCAAGTCCTTGCCCAACCATAACATCCACACACGATACGACTAAAAAAATCTTGCAACTTTCAACATCAAACTCCAAACTAGTGAGCTATCGTTGGATCCTGAACGATTCTGTTAAATACGGCCCAAGTGCAAGTTTTGATCTTAGTTTAATCACTTCCAAAAAAGTTCAGGTTCAATTAACGGCGTTCAACGCTCTGGGAGATTCTTGCAACCAAGAAATAGATGTAGATTTGAATTCCGTTGGAATTGAGCAAATCGAAAGCTATGTAAAAATCTATCCAAATCCAGTTAACGATGGCTTTTACTTGGATTTACCCGTTGATTATTCCACCGCACGTTATCAAATTACGTTGCTGAACGGACAGCTGGTTCAAGAACAAAAGCTCGTTGGCAACTACGTGAATTGCAAGGATTTACCGAACGGAACCTATGTAATTCGAATACGGAATGGGCAATCCGGCTTTGTTGGGAGGTTTGTGAAGATTGGGGATTAATTGGGCTAGCCACGGGTATGTCCACGGGATGAATCCCGTGGTTAATTCATAACATAGATCGTTACTCCACACTCTTAAGACTAAACATCCCTGGCCAGTTTAGTGAGTAATTAGAGGCCAATTGCCCCGGTAACTCTAACTCGCTCAAAATCGAAAAATCGTATTCGGTTGGTGATGTAAAGAACTCTGCAAGATTTACATCAATGGCGATCTTGCTCTGTCCCACCCAATTCTTAACCTTTGTTTCCGTAAAGTCTACATGTACTTTTTGTGCTGTGTAATACGGATACTTATATCCACCAATGTGAAATAAAGCCTGACCGTTAGTGCCGGTGGGAGACCTGCCTTCTACTTTTACGTTGATGTACCCAGACGCCATTGCCCAATACATAGGATCGGTAAACTTGGTATTTAACGCCGCCGAAGCATTGGTGGCTGAATCTTCAACTCCAATGGTAAAATCCATACCCACCATTTCAATACCGTCGAAGTTGCCTAATGTAAAGGTCGGAGTAAATCCATCTACCACATCCACCAAGAAATATTGGGTCTTTCCTGGATAGGTATTTCCTTTTGCATCGAACAATACAAAATTATTAATGTGATATTTAAGTTTGGACAGCAAAAAGCTGTCGGGCTTAGCGGTTTGATAGTAGGTATTGAAAGCCAACGACTTTGAATTCCATTTGTGGTTTAAAGTAACGGTAATTTCTTTTTCTACCGGTTGATTGTCAACGGGTTCATCGTCACAACTGGTTAATCCAACACTTAATAAAAGCACAACAGTCAAAGCAGATGCGCTGAATTTGTTTTGTAAATTTCTCATATCTAGTTCTTTATTATTCTAAAAGTTTATCACCAATTCGTTCAAAAACATATATCTCAAAATCGTAGTTGTTGGAGGTTGTAAAAGGAACCTCTGGACAAAAGGATTTTATCAATTTAAAGTCGGGATGCGACATGAGTTGCTCCAAGGGAACCTTTCCTTCGTTCGGGCCAAAATGTCCGTCCCAAATTACAATGCTTCCAACGGGAGCATACTTTATATCAAAACTCCAAATCTCGGTAAAATGTTCATGATCTTTAGGATCTATTCCAGTAAGCATGTTTAAATACGGATATAAGAAGTATTTCATTCTATTTTCATACGACTGCTCGTTGTACCAATCCGCTGCTTTCACAAAGAGTTTTTGCTCATCACTGATATCAATGGGGTATTTATGTCCGTAAATGGAATACGGAGCGTAAAGCATCCAAGCCATGGTTAAGAAAATGAAAAGCCATACTACACGCATCCAAAGCCTGGGAAACATGCCTTTGCAATATCGGACAAAAAGTTCCAACGCGTAGGCCATTAAAATTGCAGCCAACGGATCAATTACCACCATTACTCGCTCATACCCACAAGAGCCCATCAATCCCTTATACCAAATTATGCTGTGAACTCCGAAATATAAGGCGTACACACCGAAGGCAAGAAAAAACAACGCACGCATGGTAGTGCTGGTTGGTCTTCGTAAATATCCTAAAACAACCAGCAAACTGCCGGTGATGAACAACACCAATCGAGTCTTCCCCATCATCCAGCGTAAGTGCTCAACATAGTGCCAGAGACTGCCACTGCCGCAAATGTTAACACGGCCATCACTCACTTCCAGCTGATATTTAATGTATGGATTGGTTGTATAAATCCAAATTGGATCGCCCTCTACCATCCAACCCACAAAGTTCATTACCACGGATCCAACGGCCAATAAAAAAAAGGTGCGATACTCTTTTTGCACTAACAAATAAATGCCTATGGCAAACATAATTACGTAGCCTTCCGATCGAGCAAACGGAAGAAAGCCGGTAACAATGGCACCCAACGTGTATCGATTTCCAACAAAGAGGTAAAAAATAAAAATCAATAAAAAGGCATTGAGCGGCTCGGTAAGTCCAGAAATAACATTATCGAAAAACAACGGCGAAGCCAAGGTACAAACAAAGGCCAGCCATGCATGATGGAATTGGAGCTTTCGCGCTGCAAGCCACGCCATCCATGCCGAACCTATTAAAAGTAAGATGTTAAAAACAACAAGGCCCTTTACACCAAATTGCGCAAATGGAGAGGCTAAAATGTTATACAAAGGCTTTCCCCACTGATCAAGTAAAAGCTCAGATGGATGGAGCCAAGAAAACCGAGCAATAAGATAGTGGTTGTAAGAATCCATCCCTCCTTCCAAACCAGGAGATAAGGCTGCCAACCAAAAGACCAAACCAAATACAACCAAGGAAATGATCAGTAAAACAGCCTTCTCAATTTTATCAATACTTCCCGCGTTCATCAGAAAGCAAAATAAGTCAATTTTGATTTGAAATGGTCATATTTGCGGAGATGACGGATGAGGAAAAAATAATCAAGGCTTCCGAGCAATTAATGCAGGCAGAATTGAATAAAACGTGCTGCGCACCGGTACGAGATATAATTGGTGCTGAAGATTTGGACCTGGCCTACCAAGTTCAACAAATGAACATTACCAAGAAGCTTTTTGACGGAGATAAAGTGGTGGGAAAAAAAATTGGGTTAACCTCATTTGCGGTACAAAAGCAGCTGGGCGTGGATCAACCCGATTATGGCATTTTACTCGCTTCGAAAGAAATAAAGAACGGCGAACAAGTATCATTTACTGATCTCATGCAACCAAAGGTTGAAGCGGAAATTGCCTTCGTAATGGGAAAGGATTTTGATAAAGACTTTACTCTTGAAAACTTAATGAACAGCATAGATTACGCGGTTGCTTCCATCGAAATTGTTGGAAGTCGGGTTGACAAGTGGGATATTAAAATTACGGATACCATTGCCGACAATGCGTCTGCCAGTCACTTTGTTTTAGGAGACGAACATGTGCAATTAGCTGATATTGATTTGGTTAACTGCCAAATGTCGTTGTTTGTTAACGACGATTTAGTGTCGGAAGGAAGTGGAAAGGCCTGTATGGATAATCCACTAAATGCTGCTTTGTGGTTGGCTCAAGAAATGGCCAAACAAGGAAGTCCGTTAAAGAAAGGAGAGATACTTTTATCGGGAGCCTTAGGCCCAATGGCGCCCATTAAAAAAGGGGATCGTTGTTTTGCGACCATTAGTGGTTTGGGCGACGTAGAAGTTGGGTTTGAATAAGAGGATTTCTTTGGAATTACGAAAATTACAAAGCGTATGATACATGCAGCCATCATTGGTTCTGGAAACATTGGAACCGACTTAATGATCAAAATTATTCGCACATCGAAGGTGCTCAAAATGAGCGTTATGGTGGGCATTGACCCCGCTTCGGATGGACTGGCTCGTGCCGAACGAATGGGCGTTGCCATAACCGCCAAAGGCGTGGATGGATTAATCGAGATGCCCGAATGGAAAGACATTAAAATTGTGTTCGATGCCACTTCGGCCAAAGCTCATTTGTACAATTTTGATAAAATTAAAGTTTTTGCAGATAAAAAAGTGGTGGATTTAACCCCTGCTGCCATCGGCCCTTATTTGGTTCCGGCCGTTAATTCGCATGTAAATAAGGAGGTCCGCAATGTAAACATGGTTACCTGCGGCGGACAAGCAACCATACCAATTGTTGCGGCGGTTAGCAGAGTAGCCAAAGTTCATTATGGCGAAATTGTGGCTTCCATTGCCAGTAAATCAGCCGGACCAGGAACGCGGGCTAACATTGACGAATTTACCCAAACCACGGCCGAGGCCATAGAAAAGGTAGGTGGCGCAACCAAAGGCAAGGCCATCATAATTCTCAATCCAGCCGAACCTCCAATGGTTATGCGTGATACCGTTTTTACCTTAAGTGAAATGGCCGATCGAGAGGAAATTAGATTGAGCATTCATGCCATGGTGGCCGAAGTTCAAAAATATGTTCCCGGTTATACGTTGCATCAAGAAGTTCAATTCGACGAAATATCGGAAGACCATCCCGTTTTTATTGATGGTGTTGGCCATGTAAGCGGATTAAAAACAATGGTCTTACTAAAGGTAATTGGCGCCGGGCATTACTTACCCGAATACGCTGGAAATCTGGATATTATGACGAGTGCTGCGATGGCGGTTGGGGAGAAACTTGGCCTAGGCCAAGGCCAAGGCCAAGTATAAGTATAAGTTTAAGTATAAGCTTAAGAATAAGTTTAAGTTTAATAAAATTTACTTCGAAGCAAACTGGGATATGACAAAGAAGCAATATGATTTAGAGGATAGACTTGTTGAATATGCAGCCAGCGCAATTCAGCTTGTTAAAGCGTTGCCTTCTGACTATGGATTTGAAATTCTTGGAAAACAACTCATACGTTCTGCTACTAGCAGTGCATTAAACTTTGCCGAAACTCAAGGAACCATAACTACAAAAGACTATATTCACAAGGCAAGTATCTGTTTAAAAGAACTGCGAGAGTGTTCCGTCAATTTAAAGATTATGATGAAGCTTGAGAATCCGAATGAATCCATGCAGACTCTTTTGTTTGAAAACACAGAACTTGTTAAAATTGTAACTGTCATAATTAAAAATAAATCCTTGAAACTTTAAACTTAGACTTAAACTTAAACTTAAACTTCAACTTAATATGTACATCCAAGACGTAACTCTCCGAGACGGAATGCATGCCATTCGGCATCAGTATTCGAAAGATAAATTGCAGGCCCTTGCCATTAAGCTCGATCGGGCGGGTGTGGATGCAATAGAAGTTGCTCACGGTGATGGACTGGCTGGCGGAAGTTTCAACTATGGCTTCGGAGCACATACCGATTGGACCTGGTTGGAAGGAATTGCAGAACAGTTAAATCACGCGGTGCTCACAACCTTATTGCTGCCTGGCATTGGTACCATAGAAGATTTGAAACGCGCCTGTGATTTGGGCGTCAAATCGGTGCGGATTGCTACGCATTGCACAGAGGCCGACATTTCAAAACAACACATCGAAGCGGCTAAAAAACTGGGAATGGACGTGGGCGGATTTTTAATGATGGCGCATATGAACGAACCCATCAAATTGGCGGAACAAGCCAAGCTAATGGAAGCCTATGGTGCTGATTGCGTGTATGTTACCGACAGTGCTGGTGCTTTATTAATGGATGAGGTGGCTGATCGAATTAAGGCCTTTAAAGATGCGTTGGATTCGAAAACTGAGGTGGGTATACACTGTCACCACAATCTTGGTCTTGGGGTGGCCAACACCGTTGTTGCCATGCAGCACGGTGCCACTCGTTTGGATGCTTCACTGGCCGGAATGGGCGCCGGTGCGGGCAATTGTCCGTTGGAAGTGCTGATTGCTGTGTTGAATAAGATGGGCGTTCAACATAATTCCGACCTATACCAACTCATGGATTTAGCAGATGATGAGATTCGACCTTTACAGGATCGTCCGGTTCGGGTAGATCGAGAAACACTTAGTTTGGGGTACGCTGGAGTTTATTCCAGTTTCTTATTGCACAGCGAACGTGCTGCTCAGAAATATGGATTAGACACTCGAGCCATTCTTGAAGAACTTGGTAAACGCAAAATGGTTGGCGGACAAGAAGACATGATTGTAGATGTTGCCTTGGATATGAAATCAACGTAAAACGACAAAGACCAGCATTCTAGTTTTTAAGCAAATGAAATTCTTAGTATGATTTGATTTCTGCCAATGAACGGTTTTAAGTTTTACTGATGATTTCTCATTTTGAGGACTGATCTAAGGTTGATGTTTACCCTCAACTGGATCATGGTGAAAATAAAATGAACTCAAAACTCAATCAGTACAAATCGTTTAAACACTCAATTGCACACTTTGCTCAAGTTGTAACTTAAAATCTCGCAGAAATAATTTTAACACTCTTGATATTCCAATACTCAAGAAGGGATGCAGAAGAAAATATTTGGCCTGGTACTTAACAACTTGAGTTTACCATAACCTCTTGGTTTTTACAGAGATTCCCCCAATCCGTAGATGCATCCCAAAGATGAGAGGCGGATTGATTGACATTCGCTTTACGAACAACAATACTTAAAAATCGTTCCTTGTTGAAGCTCCTGCTTTCCGACACGTAGTTTAAAGTATTGAAAGTTTCCATAGCTATTGTACTAACAACCAGACCTCAATAGGTTTGTGTTCGTTTTATTCTCGGCCAGCTTATTGCAAGATAAACTTGTATATTGCAATTAACAACAGCAAATGCGGGTTATAAGCTTAAAGTGACATTTAACTTTGCTAATTCCTAATCAATCAAGCTGAATTACCTCAAAATCGTTTACTGTTTTACATTTTAACCTGAGTTCGATTAATCCCAACTTTAAAATCAGGAATACGAGTACTTACAAGTGTAGATCCTTCCGTAAGTGGCTTATTGCCAACATACTTGCCATTGATCAGACTGTATTGCAGAACCACACGATTGGCCGGATCTACAATCCAATACTCGGGCACGGAGGCTTCTTCATAAAGCTGAAATTTTACGGTTAAATCGTGCTGTTGGTTGGAAGGAGAAAGAATTTCGACCATTAAATCCGGACTGCCATCACACCCCTGCTCATCCAACTTAGACGCATCACAAATCAGGCAAATATCTGGCTGAACAACGGTGATGGGCTTTGAACCTTTGGGTACCTGAAGGCGCACATCAAAGGGCGCAGGATACCAATCACAAGAATCTTGTTTAAACCGATTGATAAACAAGCTGTTTAAATTCACCAACAGTTTCTGATGTTTCCGGTTGGGCGCCGGACTCATCTTTACGATCTTTCCTCTAATGAGTTCTACGCGCTCTTCAAAGCGCCATTTCATGTAATCGAGGTAGGTGTAAACCTTGTTTACGTCCAACTGATCGTACGCCAAGATTGGTTCTTCAATAAGATGATTATCGTCCTTCATGATTTGAAGGACACAAGTTACATAGCTTTTAAAGTCTCAACAAGGAGTTTCCAGAATTTTTGCACAGATTTGATGTTTACCCGTTCGTCTGGACTATGTGGTCCTTTGATGGTTGGACCAAAAGAGATCATATCCAAACCTGGAACGCGCTCGCCAAGCAATCCACACTCTAAGCCGGCGTGAATGACCATTACGTGAACTTCTTCGCCAAATAACTCTTGGTATTTCGTTTTCATTAATTCTAAAATATCGGAGTTGGGATTGGGCTTCCAACCGGGGTAACTTCCACCCTGATCCACCGTATGTCCACCCAAATTAAAGGCGGCGGCAATTGCATTGGCTACATCGTTTTTCCCACTCTCATTCGAACTGCGTTGTAAGCTTTGCGTTGTGAATTTACCATCTTTTAAAACCACCCGAGCAAGTGATGAAGAAGTCTCTACCAAGCCTTCAACAGCTCTGCTCATTACGTAAACTCCATTGTGAACGGCATAAAGCGTATTGGTTAACTCGGTAGAGTTCTTTACAGACAAGGCTTTTGAAGGCACGGCAACTGTTTTAAGCACTATATTTAAGTTGGGTTCTTCAAAACTAAAGTCCGACTTAATGTCCTCTACGCGCTTATCAAATCTTGCTGAATAACCCATCCCATCTTGCACCACAATGGTGGCAAAGCTTTCTCGGGGTATGGCATTTCTTAAGCTACCTCCATCAATATCAACCACTTGCAATCCCAGATCAGCACTTCCAAACATCAATCTGTTCATGATTTTGTTGGCATTTCCTCGTTCCAGATTTATCTCAACTCCACTGTGTCCACCATTTAAACCGTTCACCGTAATATGAAAAGCTTGTCCGTTGCTTACTTCAATTTCCGTATATGTTTTAGCAGTGTTGGTGTCAATTCCTCCAGCGCAGCCAATTGAAAACTCATCGTCATCTTCGGTATCCAAGTTCATTAAGATACTGCCTTTTAACACGCCTTGTTCAAGATTCATGGCACCAGTCATGCCTGTTTCTTCATCAATGGTAAACAGGGCTTCTAACGGTGGATGCGCAATATCTGTTGACGCCAAAAGCGTCATGATTGCGGCAACACCCATTCCATTATCCGCACCTAAAGTTGTTCCTCGAGCCTTAACCCAATCGCCATCAATGTAGCTTTCAATGCCCTGGGTTGAAAAATCAAAAACAGTGTCTGCATTTTTTTGATGCACCATGTCTAAATGGCTCTGTAATATTACGGTAGGGCTTCCTCCTTTGCCTGCAGTAGCCGGCTTTGTGATTATTACGTTCCCACAGGTATCAACGTAGGTTGGCAGGCCCAAACCTTCTCCAAAAGCTTTAGCAAAGGCTATAACTCTTTCTTCTTTTTTGGAAGGCCGAGGAACGGCATTTAAATCTTCAAAATTATTCCAAACGGCTTTTGGTTCTAGGTCTCTTACATTCATTTTATTAAATTTTGGACGAAGATAATCTTTTACCCTCCAACCAAAAGAGACTTGAAGATTTTTAGACTTAAAGATTCACTAGCATCCGAAAGTTTTTAGAATATGGTTAAAAACTCTCTGTATCTCAGTAAATAGGGTATTGGTTTCCGAATTACGGAGAAAATAAGTCAGTTTCGTAGGCGATTTCTGTTTGCATGGATATCGATACTTTTCTGACTCCTTCTCTGACCTGATTGCACACATAGTCTAGTGATAGATAGTGATAAAGGCAAAATCTTATTTTCTCCGTCAGGTTTAAAAATGCCATCGGAGTTTTGGCAATAGTTCGTTTGATAAGCTCCAGTAGCAGATAACAGATTAATGCCACATAGATTTGCGATTTAACCGCATTTTCACTCGTTCCCCAAAATTTTTTTACCTGCAAATTCTGTTTGATTGCTTTGAAAAAAAATTCTATATCCCAGCGTTTTTCATACAATGCTGCTACGGTATTGTATTCCCAGTCTAACTGATTTGTGATAATTGCGATTACTTTGTTTTCGTCTTCCTTATAGAGGTGTACCAGCCTTAATTTGTGTTCGGATATACCGGTCTCGATTGCCTTTGCCGAATGGAGTCTGATAATTTCGTCTTTCAGTATGTGTTGGTCTAATCCATCGGGTAATTCAAGTTCCTCAAGAGTTTCATATTGGGTGTTGGTCTTGATCCGTGTCACAAAAACATTTTCTGCTTTTATCCTGTTGAGCATCAAGGCGAAATCAAAATAGGCTCGATCCTCAACAACTACAGTGCCTTTAGAGAATATCAATTGCTCAAGACCATGCCGGTCGTGAGTCTTTGCCTCAGAAATATTAACAACCTCTGGTATCATCAGTGAAGCATCCCAACAGGTGTGTAATTTAATCCCACCTTTAGCTGTCCGAAACTTGGCCCAATCATACATAGACAAACAAAGCGATATAACTGAGCTGTCTATTAACCTGAGTTCGATTAATCTTTTAAAATTCAGATTTGTATAGAACCCAAGTAGTAAGGCGAAAACAGGAAGGTTTATGTTTATAAACCGACTGATTTCAACGTAGCTAATAGGGTTTTATATACAACAGTCCGCTTTACACTTGTGAAAAGCGATTTTCATCGTAAAAATTACTCGAAAGGGCCCGCCCTGTCTTCGCAATTTTTACTCGAAACTCACTGTTCACAAGCGTTCTGAATTCAAAATATGAATCGAACTCAGGTTATTAGTTTAATGCTTTTGTCTTTAATCTCTTTGATGATATGTTCCCTATGATGCTTTTTTAGCACCGAAGTATAATGGCTCAATAGACGGCCATACAAGCTTTCAAACACCCTCCAATAACGATTCTTATTGCCATCACTCATAGTTGAACGAGCTGGGCTTTGATCCAACCCAATATCTTTTATAAAGATCTCACTCACACCTATTCCAGCCGATATGTCATTGAGGCTCTGACACTTATTAAGCTGTCCGAACGTTAAGGCCACAAATTGGTCGTAGGTCTTATATTTACTTACCCCTTTGTCGGTTTTGTACCTGTTAGTGCAACTGGTAAGCATCCAACGAGGTACCAAATCAAGTATTTGTTTGAGTAATGGTCTGTTGTTATTTTTGTTCCGCCTGAAGAGTCCCATATTTCTAGAGTTTTTTGTGAAATTCAAATCTATGAGATTCTGAGGGCTTTCTTTTAAAGCGACTTTCGGATGCTAGTGTGATTAAGACTTTGATTGGCGTTTCGAAACTGACTTGTCTTTCAGTCTTTCAGTCTTTCAGTCTTTAGTCTCCATAGTCCATTGCTACAAGCACAATATAGGCTTACCCAATCGGTTTAATAAGATGTTCTCTTGATCGAGTATGTCGAAGTAATTGGCTTGTTTTCTACCTAAAATGAGTACGATTAAATCGCAGTCTTCTATATCGGCATATTCAATGATGGATCGGCTGAAGGCCGTTATGTATTTACTAATATCCTCAATATCCAGCGTATTGGTTATTCCGGCTTCATCAAATTTAGCCTGTGCGTCTTCTCCCTTTTTAAGTAAAAGCGCTTTCTTTTCTGGGGTGGAAAACCCAAGGATTGTTAAATCCGACTTAAAAACTTTTGCAAATGATGCCGTAGGTGTCATCCAATCAATGACTTCATCCGCCTCAATCATAGGCACTAAAATAGATTTGTATCCTTCCTGCGGAGTAAGCGCATGGCCTTGGATGATGAGAGAAGGGGTATCTATTTTATGAAGTAGGTTTAAAATATTTGAACTTTGAAAATTTTGCTTTATCCCTTTAAATCCGTGCGTACCAACTACTAATAAGTCGGGGTCAATTTTGTTAAGCTCAACCGATATCAGCTCAAAAAAATCGCCAAATTCAATGTGAATGGCAAACGGAACGCCTTCTTTTTCTAAAGGTGCAGCAAAATCCCGAACTTCCTTTTGAACCAACTTCGGATCTCCGGCCTTATCTTTAGGCGCAATGTGTAAGAGAATAACGCGGCACAAACTCTCTCTTGAAAGAATGGCAACGTGTTCCATGGCCAGTAAACAAACCCCAGTAAAATCTACAAGTAAAACTATCTTATTCATTATCTGCTTTCAAACAATTTGGTTATCGAATGCATAATTCGCTGCAACACCCGTTTATCTTCCGTTACTATTTCAATATTTCCCAGCATTTCTGGAGTAGAGCGAAGCGTGTCGCCGTGAGTTGAAAGTAAACCATGTGGTAATGAAATTTCAACCCGATAGGTGTTTTCCGTTGGGATGTCGGCTAGATATTTTACCTCTCCTAAAACCACACCGTATTCGTGATATGGGAAATTGTCGAGGAGTACCCCAACCTTTTGGCCCACTTTTACTTTACCCGCCCCAATTGCAGGCACATAACCCAAGGCAATGTATTGGTTATCGGGTTGAATAACGGCAAATAACTCATCTCCAAACTTTACGTGCATACCAGGACTAAGATGAGAAAGAAAACTAATCTTTCCATCAACCGGAGCCATTAACGTGTATTTCTGGCGCCATCCAAAAAGATAGGACCGAACCGTTTCTATAAGACCAAGTATTTCGCCATAACCCGTTCTATCTTGAGTTAACTTGCTGTATTTCAACTGCTCCAACCGTGTTTGAAGCGAGTTAATATTAATTTGACTTTGAACAACTGCCAACTTAGCCGATTCCAGTTGCATTTGTTTCTGGTTGTAAGCCGATTGAACTTGAATAAAATCAGATCGCGAAATAACCCCCTTATCATACAACTCTTTTTCAGAGGTGAATTTAACTTTGGCATTTTCAAAATCCGACTCCGAAAGCTTGAGCATATTTGCATTAATTGCACTTAAGTTTCGTTCGTTGCTCAATTGACTTTGCAAACTCAGTGCTTCACGCTCGTTCACCTTATATGATTTTCGGATGTTAAAATCGCGAATAACATTTTGCAAGTCATTCATAACACCTTGCAAGTCACCAAGCTTTCCTGTATTGTGTTCCATTACGTCAAGGTGGTCGGATCCAGAGGCAATCTGACGTTCCAAGGCAGCCATGTAAGTTTTGATATTATCTACAGAGGTTGCCGATAATGGATTCTCAATTTCGGCCAATGGTGTGCCTTGTTTAAGTAAGGCGCCTTCTTTTACATAGAGCGTTATTAAGTTACCCGCAGCCTGACTCACCACCTTTACCGGAGGATTAACGTGAGTAACGCTTACCTTACCCTTAATAATATCGGGGTACTTCATAAACCACGATACTAAGATTCCGCCCATAATTATGGCAAAAACAGTAGTTATACCCCATCGTACCACCCACATTGGGCTTTTTGACATGATGTCTCTAATCTCATCGCTTCTAAGATGGAGATCGTGTTTAGGTTTATCGGATACTTGTTGTAACTCAGGCATCTAATTTATCTAATTCTAATTGGTTCTTTACTAAACTATAATAGCTTCCTTTTAAAGCTAGAAGCTCTTCGTGGTTTCCAACTTCAATAACTCTTCCCGCATCCACAACAGCAATTTGATCTGCATTTTTAACCGTACTCAGGCGGTGTGCAATAATGATAACGGTTCTATTGTTGAACCACTTCTCAAAGTTCTCCATAATAATCCGTTCGTTCTTCGAATCGAGCGCGGATGTAGCCTCATCGAACATGATGATTTCTGGATCCTTATATACCGCTCTGGCAATGAGTATCCGTTGTTTTTGACCGCCAGAAACTCCCACCCCATTTTGACCAATCTTGGTATTATAGGCCAACGGAAGGCTTTCGATAAATTCACGAATGTTGGCAATTTCAGCTGCTTCAACCAACCGATCTTGGTCAATTTCATCGTGACCTACGGCAATGTTTTTGGCAATGGAATCATCAAAAATAAATCCTTCCTGCATCACCACCCCGCATTTCTCTCGCCAGGTTCTAAATGCCAACTTTGATAAGTCGTAGGCTCCATAATTAATTACGCCTCGAGTTGGCTCATAAAACTTCATCAGAAGCTTCAAAATGGTGGTTTTACCGCTACCACTACCACCAACAATGGCGGTAATCTTTCGAGCTGGGATTTTAAGATTTAGATTTTTCAATACCCATCCAGATTCTGGGCCTGAATATTGAAACGATACCTTATTAAGTTCCAAATCACTGGATTCGGGTACTTCGCGAATTACATTTTTATCAACCGGCTCCTCGTCTGCTCTGTTTTGGATTTCGCCAATTCGTTCCAAACTCAAACGAGCATCTTGCAATGAATGCATAAAAGAGACAATGTCCGAAATGGGCCCATTTAATTGACCTATGATGTAAGAGATGGACAGCATGGCTCCCAAGGTGATTTCTCCACTGATAACCAAACTAGCGGTAACAAAGGATATTAAGATGTTCTTAACTTCATTTATCACATTGGCGCCAAAAGACTGAATTTGGGCCAATCTAAGTCTGGATAACTCATGCTTAAACAATCGAGCCTGAATGCCTTCCCACGACCAACGCATTGGGCGCTCAGCATTGTGCATCTTGGTTTCTTGCATGCCATTAATAAGCTCCAAAATCTTATCTTGATTTTGAGATTCTAGGGCAAATCGTTTGTAATCTAAGATGGCTCTTCTCTTTAAGAAAATCACCACCCATCCTATATAAAGCACACTTCCAGCAAAGAATATTAGAAATATTTTTGGATCATAAAAGAAGATGATCAAACCGAAAATGATAATGTTCATCAACGAGAACAAGATGCTCATGGCGCTGCCTGTAAGCAACTGCTGAACTCGCACGTGGTCAGATATGCGCTGTAAGATGTCTCCAGTCATCTTGGTGTCGAAGTATGATATCGGCAATTTCATGAGCTTCGTAAAGAAGTCGGCAATCATGGAGATGTTAATCCTAGAACTCATGTGCATCATGAGCCAACCTCGGATAAGTCCAATGGCACTGCTTCCAAAAAACAAAAAGAGTTGAGCAAAGAGCAACAAATAGACAAAATGGATGTCTCTATTTCGTATACCAATATCTACAACACTTTGTGTAAGAAATGGCATGATGAGCGACATAACACTTCCAGCCAGCAGACCCATAAAAATCTGCCACATATATCGCTTGTGAGGGCGTATGTAAGGCTTAAGCATTTCGAAACCAACGGTTTCATGCACTTCATCCGGTTCCTTTCCATAAAACTCAGGAGTTGTTTCAAACAACAGCACAATTCCATCTTTCTCTTCAGCACCCGATTTATATCCAATCCAATGTTCAAGAAACTCTGTCTTGGTATATGTTATCAGTCCCATCCCTGGGTCAGAAACGTATACCTTGTCTTTTGTAACTCGATATACCACAATAAAGTGGTTGTTATCCCAAAGCACAATGCAAGGCATTGGAGCTTCGTCAACCAATTGCGAATAGCTAATTTTAGCACCAAGGGTTCGGAAACCAATTATTTCAGCGGCAGATGCAAGTTGAGATAGACTGGAACCTTCGCGAGAAGTATAACTAATTTCCCGCAGATAACGCAGTGAATAATCCCGACCATAGTGTTTCGAAATAATCCGTAAACAAGTTGGCCCACAGTCCATTATGTTGGGCTGACGGATTGAGGGAAATGGTTTTAGCTTTTTGAGATTAAAGAATAGAGCCACAGCCTTTTTTGAATTAATTTTTCTGCAACATAGTAAAATTTATCTGATTGTCATGCTATTAACATGACTTCGATGTAGAGTTTGAATTCAGAATGCCTGTGCGCAACACGATTTGATTGATAATTTAGAGAACGATAATGGTCCGTTCGGCCTAAACCAAGTGGATAAAGACCGTCTAATTCGTATCAACATTCTTCTGCTCTCCATCTAATAACCTGAGTTCGATTAATCTTTTCAAATTCAGATTTGTATAGAACCCAAGTAGTAAGGCGAAAACAGGAAGGTTTATGTTTATAAACCGACTGATTTCAACGAAGCTAATAGGGTTTTATATACAAAAGTCCGCTTTACACTTGTGAAAAGCAATTTTTACTCGAAACTCACTGTTCACAAGCGTTCTGAATTCAAAATATGAATCGAACTCAGGTTAATAGTTCAATATTGTTTGGAATCGTATTTTCCGATCGATTAAAACAAAAAGAAGTACTCGGGCCGGGTTAAAAAAAGAAAGTTTGGTAAAATGGCATATAAAAAAGATAGTCAGAATATTAAACAAGGTACTTGTTTTATTCTGACTATCCAATGATCGGTTCATACCGACCCAAAGATTAAAAAATCGCTTTTATCCGATTTTCTTCTGATGAACATTCTTGTGCTCAAGGTTCGAAAGTCCTTGATCAGGTAAGATTCCATCTTGTCTAGGCTCTTCAATACCATTACCGGCATGAAACCCTCCTTCAGTTGCTCCTAGTTCCATAAAAGTACCTTCGTTTACTGTAGCAAACGACTTTCCACGTCCGCCTTTGATTTTTTCACCGTCGATTTTTTCGTTGGCAAGATTTTCAAGATGCTTTTCTTTGTTTTCCATAATGTTTGAGCTTTGGTGCTTTCCAAAGTTAGCATTAATATATTGGAGTGCGAGAAAAACAACATTTACAATTGGGGAAAAGCACTCAATTGGGCGTAAAGCCTTGATGCATCTGGTGATTTTTTTTTAAACAACCGTTGAAAATTACATGCATTTACTTCTTCGATCCCAGAAATTTGGGCAAAAAAAAAGATAGTCAGAATATAAACTCAAATTGAGTATTATTCTGACTATCCAATCATTTCAGCACTGAGCTGAAACAACATGTTAACTAAAACCTAGGGTCTTCTTGGACCAGTCGGACCAGCATCCATTGGGCCACCTCCAGCATTGTGCGGAGAGCCGATTGGGTGTTGCTCAGTTGGCAAGTTTTCGTGTGGTAAATGACCGTCTGGCAATGCTCCGTCTGGTAAATTACCTTCTGGCCCCATTGAATGAACTGGATCATGTGGATTAAAATGGCCACTCATACCACCTTTGATTTTTTCGCCATCTACTTTTTCGTTGGCAAGATTCTCTAGATTTTTTTTCTTATTCTCCATAATATATGGCTTTTGTGCCACTCAAAATTAACCTAATATTTGAGTTAAGCAAAAGAATTGTCACAAAAAATTCTGACACCTATATGGCAAGTGTTGTTTGGCCGTGCCAAAAATACTTTATAGAATGCGCTTTCCGTGCCGTTTTAAAAGCTAATCTTACGCATTCGCAGGCTTTCTGGAGTAACCTCTAAATACTCATCCTCTCGAATATATTCCATCGATTCTTCCAACGAAAAGTTAACTTTAGGGAAAATCTTAGCTGCATCATCCGTTCCCGAAGCACGTACGTTAGACTGCTTTTTAGCCTTAATCAAGTTCAATTCTAAGTCGTTGTTTCTGCTGTGCTCACCCACTACTTGACCCTTGTATATTTTCTCGGCAGACTCTACAAAGAATCGTCCTCGGTCTTGAACACGATCCAGCGCATAGGCCATAACTTGGCCTTCTTCCATGCTCACCAACGAACCTTTTAATCGTGCGGGAATCTCCCCCTTCACGGTATCATACCCTCTCAAGCGATGATTCATAACGGCCTCACCAGCTGTTGCAGTAAGAATTTGATTTCTCAAACCAATTAATCCTCTACTCGGAATGTCAAATTCGATGTGCTGTATGTCGCCGCGTGGTTCCATAACGTGCAATTCTCCTTTGCGCATGGTTACCAACTCAATGGCCTTACCTGAATAGGCTTCTGGCACATCGATTACCAAGGTTTCGAAAGGTTCCATGGTTACACCATCTACGATCTTGGTTATTACCTGTGGCTTGCCAACCTGAAGTTCATACCCTTCTCTGCGCATGGTTTCAATTAAAACCGACAAATGAAGAATGCCCCGCCCGTGAACAATAAACTTGTCTTCGGTATCGGTTGGCTCAACACGCAACGCTAGGTTGCGCTCAATTTCTTTATATAAACGATCGCGCAAGTGGCGAGATGTTACAAACTTTCCTTCTTTACCAAAAAATGGGGAGTTGTTAATCGTAAACAACATACTCATGGTTGGCTCATCGATTTTAATTCTTGGCAAAGGCTCTGGATTTTCTAAGCTGGCCAAAGTGTCTCCAATTTCAAACTCCTCGATGCCCGTGATTGCACAAATATCTCCACTTCGAACCGTCTCCACTTGAAATTTTTCCAGTCCTTCAAAAGTGTGCAATTCTTTGATTCGCACCTTTTTGAACTGGCCATCGCGTTTGCAAAGCATGTAATCTTTGTTCACATCTAGATCTCCTCGAAACACGCGTCCAATGGCAATTCTTCCAACAAACTTCGAAAAATCCAACGAAGTAATTTGCATTTGCGGACTTCCTACGCGGTATGGAGCTTCCGGTATAACCTTAAGAACCGTATCTAACAACGGGAAAATATCGGTGGTTGGTTTTTTGAAATCATAACTCATCCAACCGTGCTTTGAACTTCCAAACAAGGTTTCAAAATCCAGTTGCTCTTCCGATGCATCTAAGTTGAACATCAATTCAAAAACATCTTGTTGCACTTCATCTGGCCGACAGTTTTCTTTATCCACCTTATTAACAACCACAATCGGTTTTAAACCTAATTCAACCGCCTTTCCCAACACAAAACGCGTTTGCGGCATTGGGCCTTCAAAGGCATCCACCAGAAGCAAAACGCCATCGGCCATTTTCAACACGCGCTCAACCTCTCCTCCAAAATCACTGTGACCAGGGGTGTCGATAATGTTGATTTTTACATCTTTATAACGAACCGATACATTTTTAGACAAGATCGTAATTCCACGTTCACGCTCCAAATCATTGCTGTCTAATAAAAGTTCAGCTACTTCGGTGCGATCATCAAATACTTTACAGGCGTGAATGATCTTGTCTACCAAGGTTGTTTTACCGTGGTCAACGTGGGCAATAATGGCAATGTTTCGTATCGATTGCATGTGCTTATTTTTGGGCTGCAAAAGTAGCTTTATTATCCTGTTAAAAATCAACTTTTATTTAAGGTAATTAAAGGGCCGTTTATGAGCGTTTTGCATAGTTCAAGCTTATGACTTACCATTGACTTTACAAAGAAGATGTATCCATACCTCAAGCTTCATTTATAGTGTTCCTTTTAACCTGAGTTCGATTCATATTTTGAATTCAGAACGCTTATGAACAGTGAGTTTAGAGTAAAAATTTCGAAGACGGGGCGGGCCCTTTCGAGTAATTTTTATGATCAAAATCGCTTTTCACAAGTGAAATGCGAGCTTTTGTATTAACCTGAGTTCGATTAATATTTGCAGGTTCAGATTTTTATAAAATTGTATAGTCGAA
>JBLHHI010000018.1:0-35782 GCA_047614125.1 Bacteroidia bacterium
AATTGAACGGAACGTAATGATATTGGCTCTTTACGCTCATGGTTTTGGGCTTTCTAAAAATGTGATGTAACGATGCGCCTGGAGGCACAAAACATACCGGTCACTCAGCTGGAGCTGAGCGACTGCGTTGAGGAATTACCAGTCCTATCGGGGCGGCACCTTTGTTGAAACGAGATTAAACAATGAATGTAAGCTCAAGACGCTGAGATCTTGACAGCTCCATAGGAGCGGCACCTTATTCATAAATTTTAAACCAAACCAATAATTCCGACCCCAACGGGGTCGTATCTTGCAGAATGGTGATTTGAAACGAAATACGACCCTTGATAGGGTCGCATATCCAATAATGTGGTTTAACGATGCGCCTGGAGGCACAAAGCACAACCAATTAAAATGTGCCCCCCTGCAATATGTGACCCCTTCGGGGTCAAGACTTTGTGTTGTGATCATGTTTCTACGAGATGTGACCCCTTCAGGGTCAGGACAACAATGTTGTTTTTGAAGATTTGATTCTAACGAAACGTACGCCGTACAAGGCGCCGTGGTCTTGAGAATTGGCAAGAAGCTACAGCATCGTGAGCGCACCTCACTCAGCATTCAAAATTCAAAATTTATTACCCAACAATCTTCCCCTCTGCCTCTCCAAACCCTACACGTTTTCCATCTTTTTCACAGTATGCTCGCATAGTAATCGTATCGCCGTCTTCGATGAAGGTTCGGCTTTGGCCGTTTGCCAATTCAATTTTGTTTTTCCCGCCCCAAGAAAGCTCCAACATACTTCCGTAACTGTCTTTATCTTTGCCACTTATGGTTCCACTGGCCATTAAATCTCCAACGCAAACATTGCATCCATTCACGGTATGATGCGCCAATTGTTGCGCCATGTTCCAATACATGTATTTGAAATTGCTTTTGGATATGGTGGTGGGTTCATCTCCGTGAGGTTGTAAATCCACTTCGAGTTTTATGTCGAAGTTTTTATTTCCGTCGTATTGCAAATAGGGCAAAACTTCTGGGTCTTGTTGTACACTTTCACATCGGAAAGGCTCTAAGGCATCCATGGTTACAATCCATGGCGCCAAAGTTGATCCGAAGTTTTTGGCCAAGAAAGGCCCCAACGGTACGTATTCCCATTTTTGAATATCTCGGGCACTCCAATCGTTAAATACCGACATGCCAAAGATGTGATTCTCGGCATCTTTAACGGCAATGGTTTCACCCAATTGGGTTTCTTTTCCAACTATAAAGCCCATTTCCAATTCAAAATCCACGCGCTTGCTTGGTCCAAATACGGGTGCAGTAGCATCGGGCGGCATGGTTTGACCGTGTGGCCTTTTAATATCCGTTCCAGAAACCACAATCGAGCTTGATCGTCCGTGATAACCCACAGGAAGATGTCTCCAATTGGGCAACAAGGCGTTAGCCGGATCTCGAAACATCATGCCAACGTTGGTGGCATGTTCGATGCTCGAATAAAAATCGGTGTAATCGCCTACTCGAATGGGCAAGCACATTTTGGATGTTAACCGATCAACTAACAATGCCGCATGGTGTGTATTTAAATCGGATGTTGCATCCGTTAAACTCTCCTGCATCCAAGCACGTAAGGCAGTCCAGGCTGGCTTACCACATTCAATAAAGTCGTTCAATACATCGCTTTCCAACGATTTAACCTCAAAGCCAAGTTTCGAGAATAAACCTAAGTTCGCACACGCTCGTAAATCTAAAATAAAACCGCCAATGGCCACCCCAGGAGTTGGGCGCTGATTGCGCATAAAAATGCCATAGGGTAAGTTGTGAATCGAAAAATCGTGGTTATCGGGAACTTGAAGCCAATTGCTCATAGATATCTTTTGGGTGGATGACGTGGTTAAAATTTCGTGACAAAAGTACGTGAAAGGCTAAATTATACACCATGGATGGATTCGATTTGATGCTGTTGGTTTGAAATGCGCAATATATTTGCGGCATCTATGTATCGCATCTTTAAAAAACTCTTGTTTTTATTGCCGGCCGAAACAGCGCATAGCGCTACTACACAAACGCTTAAGCTCTTAAAACATCTTGGCTTACTATCCATTGTAACTAAGGTTCTGGTTGGAAGAATTGAACACAAACCGCTTGAAACCATGGGGTTAAAGTTTAAAAACGCGTTGGGCTTAGCCGCGGGGTTTGACAAAAACGCAGACTATCTTGAAATTATTGAAGAACTGGGCTTTGGTCATATAGAAATTGGAACAGTCACACCTAAAGCTCAAGCGGGCAACCCAAAACCGCGTTTATTTCGTTTGCCAAAAGATGAGGCACTGATTAACCGAATGGGCTTCAACAACAAGGGAGTTGATTATGCGGTTGAACGATTAAAGGTCTATCGAAAGAGGCATCCAAACACTTTTTTTACCATTGGAGGAAATATTGGGAAAAACAAGGTTACAGAAAATGATGAGGCACATGAAGATTACAAAATATGCTATGAAAAGCTCTATCCATTTGTTGATTATTTTGTCGTGAACGTGAGTTCTCCAAATACTCCAAGTTTGCGTGCACTCCAAGAGCGTGATTCATTGGCAAAGATCTTATCGACTCTTCGAACTGAGGAAACGAAATGCAAAGAATTGCATCCAAACCTACCGGCTCGCCCACTCTTGGTTAAAATTTCTCCCGACAATGAAAACGTGGTCTACGATGATATTTTGTCGTTGATTGATGAATACAAGTTGGATGGCTTGGTTGGAACAAATACGACTATTTCGAGAGAAGGACTAAATACCGATGAAGGAACTATTGAAAGCATCGGAAATGGGGGCTTAAGCGGACTTCCGGTTCAGCATAGATCGGATGAAGTGGTGGAGTATTTGAGAAAACGTAACAAAGAAATCTGCATAATTGGTGTTGGCGGAATTACCGATGCGGCATCTGCTCAATCTAAAATACACGCTGGCGCAAATCTCGTTCAGGTATATAGTGGACTGATTTACAGTGGCCCAAAGCTTATTTCGGATGTTTTAAATACGGATTGATTTTTACTTTCTTCAATACCTTTTGTCTGTACAGAATTTGTAAGATGATAAGATGGGCAGGATGGACACCACGGTCCGCTTCCAGAGGCATACCTAGAGCGGCCTGCCCACCGACGGAGGGGATCTCCTTTTGATGGGTTGGATCCTGAAACGAGTTCAGGATGACTAAAGCTTGAGCCCGTAATTAATGTTGAATTTGTTGAAAACCTGATTTCGATTCATACTTTGAATTCAGAACGCTTGTGGAGAGTGAGTTTCGAGTGAACATTTCGAAGACAGGGCGGGCCCTTTCTAGTAATTTTTATGATGAAAATCGCTTTTCACAAGTGAAATGCAAGCTTTTGTATAAACCTGATTTCGATTAATATTTGCAGGTTCAGATTTTTATAAAATTGTATAGTCGAAGCGTCATGTTTGTAGGTTTACCGGGGTAAACCACGAACTGATAATGAAGACTATGCGGCTTTAATAAAACGCAAATTTCTCATTTCCACTTGGCAACAGCAATCTACTTCATAAAAATCGTTCAAAATAGCCCGCTATTTTTTCACAATTTTCATTCGCATCTCACTATTGAAAAGCGTTCTGAACCGCAAGGATTAATCGGACTCAGGTTGAAAGTAAACAGATTTCTCTGAATGACGGTTTTAATTGGCGAACGTCTTTTGCGTTTAACTCGCTAACGTCATTCAGAGGCTAGCCTGACGTAATTACATCATTGAATATTCAGATTTTGACCAAGGCAGCCGAAGAATCTTTTGAAGGGGAAAGTAGTCTAATCGACAGATTTCCTCCAAGGGCGGGCAGGCTTTCACCATCTTACTGCACTTCGTTGCATAAAGACGATTCTGAACGACGGTTCTACTAATTCTAATCGTGTGAATAACCCAGTGCTCAGCACGGGGAAGGTGCTCAGCTCGGTGAATAGTAAGAATTACTTCTTAGTATCTGTAGGCAAATCAACATCTTCATTCAACTCCTTTTGCTTATCCCCTTTCCGCTTTTGTTTGTCGGTAATGCCAAAGTACCGTCGCGGGTAGCGTTGTATGTCCTTTAATAAAGAATCGAGGCTGACCGTAGATCGATTGAGGTTGTTCCAAAGTTCATCATCGTTTGCCAGCTTACCTAAAGATCCTTGCCCATCTTGAATGCCTTTCAATGTTTTTTTAATGTCTAAAATAGTGGCGTTCAAATTTTTAGAAATTGTACCCAAATCGAGTTGAGCCAAATCTTCTGATGTTGTTTCCAAACTTTCAATAATACTCGCCAGCTTGGGCGTTCCACTTTTAATATCTCTCGTAATTGCATCAATATTAGAAAGGATTGAAGTGATTTGTTCCGATTTCCCGGCCAATACCTTATCCAACGAATTAGTGGTATTTTTAAAAGAAACAATGGCCAGATTAAGCTCTGCGATGGTTTCCTTAAAATCAACATCGGTCATTGCCGTATCCAACTCGCCTAACACCGAATTCACCTTTTCCGTTAACGGTGTCAAAACCGCAGTTAGCGCTTGTGCCATACCCGCATCCTTTTGTGCAATCAAGGTGTCTCCATCAATGGCTATTGCTGAATCTTGCCCAAGAATGAGTTCAATCACCTTACTTCCGAGCAAGTCGTTATTCGTTATTTTTAAAATCGAATTCTTCGGAACTTTAATAGAAGAAGGAATCTTTACACTAACAATAAGTTGCAGTGTTTCGTGATCCATATCCACGCTATTTACGTAGCCAACTTTATGCCCGTGAACTACCACTGGATTAGATCGAAGCAAGTTGTCTATTTCCGTATAAACGGCATAATAAGTGTTGTTGGAAGAAAGCAGACTCTCTCCTTTCATGAAGTTGTATCCCACCACTAAAATAACGATGGCCGTTGTAACTAAAACACCAACCTTGGTTTCATTCGAAATCTTCATCTACCTGTAAATATGCTGTTTATATGGACTATTAAAGGTCAAAGATAGCCAATATGGCTAATTACGATAGTGAACATACATAAAGTGGATAACTCAAAAAGAATGTAGAAACGCCTTGGTTTACTGCCCAAGTTTCCTTTTGTAATCAAGAACCGATTCAACAATGGTATTCGAAACGGCAGTTTGCCCTGCATTGGTTTTTAAAAAATCAAATTCTTCTGGGTTGGTCATAAATCCCGATTCAACCAAAATGCTCGGCATAGCGGTCTTCCAAAGCACCAAAAATCCGGCTTCTTTAACACCCAAGCTCTTTTGTTGATTTTTCTTATTCACCTTCTCCTGAACGGTGGAGGCAAGTTGCAAGCTCTGGTTGCGATACGCATTCTGGTACAAGCTCATAATGATATGGCCCTCTTCCGAATCCGGATCAAAACCGGCGTATTCCGTATTTTCTTTGTAATCCGTCTCCATCCGAATGGTGCCGTTTTCTCTCTTGGTAACGGCTAAATTCCCAGCATTCATTTTTAAACCCATTACGTAGGTTTCAATGCCTTTAAACTTTTGGTCGGTATGGGCATTGCAGTGAACCGAAATAAAAAGGTCGGCGTTATTGGTATTGGCTATTGCCGCGCGTTGCCAAAGCGGAACAAATACATCGGTTTTGCGGGTATATATAATTCGAACGTTTGGAAGGCTGTCTTTTAAGTCTTTGCCCACTTTAAGGGCAATTTTCAAACAAAGGTCTTTTTCGTAACTCGAATGATCATGCGAAAGGCATCCAGGATCTTTCCCGCCGTGGCCTGGATCAATAACGATGGTATTCAACGATAATTTAGATAGGTTTAGCGGTTGTGATATTCCCACAACCATAACTAAAAGTAAAACCGCCGAAGTTGCAAATCGTTTCATTAATTAAATATTTAGCTCGAAGCCAATGCTCCACAAAGTTATTAACTTTTTTTTCCACAAATATATTGTTATGGTTGCAAAACTCCTTTGTCGTAGTTTTGAACCCTCGTAAAATGAATAGCAATAATATTTGGACAGAGCTGAAATTCAGTGATATACGAAAGCAAGTTATGCTTTTACTCAGCTTTTCTGTATGCTTTACTATACAAAGTTTTGCGCAAATTGCCATCGAAGCTGACACCATCAAGACTAAAAAGCTCCCAAACTCTAAAACCGACTCTGCCGTGTTGAGCTTAAAACCATCGAAGGATGGCTTAAAAGCCGCAGTAATTTATTCGGCCGATTCTGTTCGGCTGGATGTTCGAAATAAGAAAGTCTATTTATACGGCAACGGCAAGGTGTCGTACGAACAAATGAAATTGGATGCAGCCTACATTGAAGTAGATTTTGAAACCAACGACATCTTAGCGCAATCGAGGCCCGACTCAACCGGAAAACCCGCCGGGAAGCCTGTATTTACAAGTGATGGCAAGGTGTATTATGCCGATGAAATGCGCTATAACTTTAAAACCAAACGCGTAGTATCTAAAGGCGTAGTAACCGAAGAAGAAGGTGGAACCGGCATTGTACGAGGGGAAAAGTTTTACAAAGACTCGGCCGATAACATGTACGTTAAAAACGCAATGTATACCACATGCGACGCAGAACACCCGCATTTTTGGATTTCGGCAAAAAAGTTCAAAGTGGTTCCCAATAAACAAGCTATAAGCGGTCCAGCCAATTTGGTAATTGCAGGAGTAAATACGCCACTGGTGCTGCCTTTTGGGTTTTTCCCGCTTCAAGACAAACGCAGCAAGGGTATTTTAATTGGTTCATACGGAAATCAGCAGCGGTATGGTTTTTACATACGAGACTTTGGATATTATACGCCCATTAATGATTACATGGACTTTAAGTTTACCGGTGATTTATATTCCAGAGGAAGTTTTGGCGTGGCGCTGAAAAGTAATTATAAAAAGCTGTATAAGTACAACGGCAACTTCTATTTTAAGTTCAACAAGTTTTTAAACGGAGAACCTGAATCCACCTCGTTTAATGTTGCCAATGAATATCGGGTAGATTGGCTGTACAACCAAGAGGCAAAAGCAAAACCTGGGCGATCTTTTGGAGCGAATGTGAACTATCAAACCAGAAATCAACAAAAGTTCACGTCATCTAACATCGACGACATTGTTTCAACAAGCGCTAGTTCGAACGTTACCTATGCTCGACCGCTCTTTAACAAGAAAGTAAACTTTACGGCAAGTGGTCGAATTACCCAGAATCTCTCAAACGGAGATTTAGACATCAACCTTCCAAACCTCAACTTTAACATGCAGCGGATCCAACCCTTTAAAAGCCTGCCCGGATCTACTTCTAAGCTAAAGGTGTTGCGAAACCTTGGGCTCAACTTAAATTCGGTCTTTCAGAACAGCATAAACGTTAATCAGGATTCCATCTTTGAACAAAGCGGCCGGGTTATAAGCATGCACCCCGACTTTACATCGGGCATTCGAAATGGGATGAAGCACAGTTCTACCGTCAATACAGCATTCAGCCTTTTTAAATACTTCAACATTTCACCCAGTGTTTCACTCACCGAATATTGGTACCTCAAAACGCAAGAAAAAGAATGGGTGGTCGACACCCTGATAACACGCGATGTAAATGGCTTTAGCCGTGCGCTGAGCTATTCGCCCAGTGTATCGATTAATACCACCATCTACGGCACTAAAAACTTTAAGAAACCTGGAAGCAAGGTTGTGGCAATACGACACATTATTCAGCCGTCAGTTAGCTTTGCCTACAACCCCGATTATACAAAGATGAAACAGGCAGGATATCGCCAAGTTCAAAACAATATCGATGGATCGATGGTTGACTATTCCATCTATTCATCCAACATTTTTAGAGGACCTTCTGGTACTGAAAGCGGCGGTATCAATTTTAATGTTCGGAACAACTTTGAGATGAAAATGCGCAACAAAAACGACAGCATCGTCCGAATTAAATTGTTGGAGTCGCTGAATTTTGGCGGCGCATATAACTTCTTAGCCGATTCAATGAAAATTGCCAATCTGAGCATGAGTGCCTTTACCACACTCTTTGACTTGATACGTGTTAACTTAAATGGAACCTTAGATCCATATGCTACTGTTTTTGATGAAACTCAAAACAATGGCGAGGGAGCAAATGTTCGAATAAACAAACTCACCTTAACGGAAGGAATTCTTGGTCGGTTCACCTATGGAAACGCCTCCATGTCTACCTCTTTACGGCCCGAATCCTTCAAAAAAGAAAAGGGTGGGAAAAAACCTGGAGTTAAGTTGGATGGATCGTGGCATACAGATTTTACCATTCCTTGGGATTTGAGCTTGACCTATACGTATACCATCAACAAGTTTCTGAATGCAGCTACCCAAGAAAGTCAGAATATTCGATACCAAGGAAATCTTAAACTTACCGATTACTGGCGCATAGGGTTTTCATCGGGCTATAACTTTACCACTAAAACCCCTGGTATTACGAGCATTAATTTTGCCCGCGACTTACACTGTTGGGAATTCGACTTCTTTTGGGTACCGGTTGGAACGTATAAGCAATTCAACTTTGTGCTGAAAGTAAAGGCAGATAAGTTAAAAGATTTGAAGATCCGGCAACAGGAAACCTGGTTTGATGCAGCCAACTAGGGAGAAACAAACTCTAAGATCTTCTCAGCTAAAGATGCTCCGTGCAAGCCCTGAGCTACTATAACACCTTTCCCATTCACCAAAAAATTGTACGGCAAATAGCTCACATGCAGCTCGTTTGCCAGTTTGCTCTCCATGGGTTTAGATTCGTAAAAATTGGTTGCGGCATTCAGTTTAAAATGAGCTGATAAATGAACCCATGCCAAAGAATCTTCTGATAAGCAGATGCTCACTACTTTTAAGCCTTTCCCGTTTACAAAGTCTTGATTTGCATAGGCAGAATCGAGCCGAACCATTTGATCTAAAAAAATAACACAACGTTTGCATGTTGGCGACCAAAACTCATACAACACATAGTTCCACTCAAAATCTTCGTTTGAAACCTCCAAACCTACTGAATTGGTTAAGTTGAACGTTGGGAATACAGTACCATTAGGAGGTGAACTTCGTTGAGATGAAGAAAGATGAACCAAGCCAAAGACCAAAAGAACAAAGGATGTTCTAACGGCAACCATCATTAGGCAATGCGTTCAATTTTAGCACCCAGCGCATTAAGACGATGTTCGATGTTCTGATATCCCCGATCGATTTGTTCGATGTTGTGAATTAAGCTTACCCCTTCTGCACTCATTGCTGCTATGAGCAAAGAAACTCCGGCTCTGATATCGGGAGATGTCATTTGAATCCCTTTCAACTTAACACGCCGGTTTAACCCCATAACGGTGGCTCGATGCGGATCGCACAAGATTATTTGTGCACCCATATCAATAAGATTGTCAACAAAGAATAATCGGCTTTCAAACATTTTCTGGTGAATGAGCACGTTACCCTTGGCTTGAGTACACATAACCAAAATAACACTCAACAAATCAGGGGTTAGTCCGGGCCATGGCGCATCTGCAATGGTCATCATTGATCCATCAATGAAACTTTCGATGGTATATTCCTCATTGTCGAATACCCGTATATCATCTCCAAGTCGCTCAAAATTAACGCCTAAACGTTCAAATGTTTCGGGAATCATACCCAAATCATCCCATCCAATGTTCTTAATAATGATGTCGGAATGGGTGATGGCAGCCATGGCAATAAAGCTTCCAACTTCAATCATATCAGGCAACAAGGTATGTTCACAACCCCTCAGCCGTTCCACCCCGTCAATAACTAAGAGATTGGAGCCTACTCCAGAAATCTTAGCACCCATACGAATGAGCATTCTGGATAATTGTTGAACGTATGGCTCGCAGGCGGCGTTGTAAATTTGGGTTTGACCTTTAGCCAAAACGGCGGCCATTAAAATATTTGCCGTTCCGGTAACGGAGGCTTCTGGCAAAAGCATAAAGTTTCCTGTAAGCTGTTTTGCCTCGATCTTGTAAAAATTTTCGTCTTTAAGGAAAGAAAATGTGGCACCAAGCTTTTCCATGCCAATGAAGTGGGTATCCAATCTTCGTCTTCCTATCTTATCTCCACCAGGGCTTGGAATATATCCACGACCAAAACGAGCCAACAAAGGCCCAATGATCATAACGGATCCTCGAATGCTCTTGGCCTTATTCCTAAAATCTACAGAGTTTAAATAGTTGAGATCAATGTTTTGTGCATTAAACGAAAAGCTTCCAGTTTCGATCTTCGAAACCACCACACCCAAACCTTGCAGCAATTCCATGAGTTTATTCACATCCCTAATTTCAGGAATGTTCTTTATTACAACTTCCTCATCCGTTAGCAAAACGGCTGCTAGTACTTGAAGCGCCTCATTTTTAGCACCTTGAGGAACAATTTCGCCACTTAGTCTTTGTCCACCTGTTATTCTAAAAGTTCCCATCTGTGTTGTACAAGTTTACGTAAGTACTCATTATAAATAGAAGTGCCTGTTTATCGCTTCCAATTTTTGGATTTGTAATTGTTGGTCTTGGCACCCTTGTTTTTATTGCCTTTATAGGGTCGTTTACCGCGATTATTATCAATGTAAATTTCAAGGTCGTCTTCGGTTAATTCGAGGGTTCCTTTCGAAAGTGTTTTGAGATGGGTAATTACGGTTTGTTTATCTAAGTTCTCATCGTTCCAGTTCCGAGATGAGTTTACCATAAAGGAGCCGATGTAGTTTATGAAGGCTTTTCGAATGGCCTCATCTTCTATGTTTACCGCCTCTTCCACCATGGTTTGAAGATTCCGGCCGTAGAATCGAAATTTAATGAGTTCGTCTTTATAAGGTATGGGTTCTGGGTTTTTGGCCACACCTTCGGGTGTTGGTGGTTCAAATGGGCCATCAACATCCAAGCTAAAGTTTGATATAATATATAGGTGATCCCAAAGCTTGTGCTCGTAATCGTCCAATTCTTTAACCTGTGGGTTTAAAGAAATCATCACCTGAACAATTCCTTCCGCAAGTTTGGTGCGCTCAATTCGATCGTTTAATTCCGCAATTTCCACAACCAATTCCTGGATAATTCGACCGTATTCCGAAATAACCATCGGCGATTGTTGGGTGTTGTATTGCATTCCGTGTTCCATGGGGGCAAATATACCATTAATCTGAGCTCATAATATGACACTGCCGATCAAAAGGCACCGCAATAAGTACGTAGTGTTAATTAAACATCAACAAAATATTAAGAACATTTGCATTTCAAAGACAGATGTGCGTAATTGCCAGTCATAATAATGTAAAAACGTATGAAAAGAAAGTTCTACAGTGTAATGCTTTCTTGCCTATTATTAGGAATTTCTCAACTGGCTTATGCCCAGGGGCGAATTATTTCAGGCAAGGTAACAAGCGACAGTGATGAAGAAACCCTGGAGGGAGTGAGTGTTGTGGTTACGAATACCAACATCTTCACATTCACTAAATCCGATGGTAGCTATTCAGTAACTGTACCGGAAGGCAACGATGCCTTACAATTTATTTTTGCAGGGTTTAAAACCCTCGATGTTAATCTAACTTCTTCCAACTCGCTGGATGTGGTAATGTCGGAAGACATTATTGGTCTGGATGAAGCCGTTGTAACTGCGGTTGGGGTAAAGAAAGATGTTAAATCTCTTGGTTTCTCGGCCACTTCTGTGAAGGGCAAGGAACTTACTGAGGTCGGTGAGCGAAGCGTGCTGAACTCATTGCAAGGTAAGGTAGCTGGGGTAAACATTTCCCAGAGCTCTACAGACCCAGGAGCATCTACTCGAATCATCATTCGAGGTATTAGTTCAATGACTCAAGGCAATCAGCCTTTATTTGTAATTGACGGGGTGCCCATGACGAATTCGAGTATCAATTCAAGTTCCGCGTCTGGTGGAGATGCCTTAAATGCTGGATTTGACTTTGGTAACGGAGCAAATGCAGTTAACCCAGAAGACGTTGAGTCTGTGAACATTTTAAAAGGTTCTGCGGCAACGGCTCTGTACGGTTCTCGCGCAGCAAACGGTGCGGTAATCATTACGACCAAAAAATCGGCGTACGCAGCACCAGGTCAAAAGAAAAAACTGGGTATTTCGTATTCAGGAAACATGACCTTCTCAAAAGTTCTCCGAACTCCAACGTATCAGAATTCGTTTGGACAAGGTTGGGACGGAAATCACTGGTTGGACGAAAACGGTTCTTGGGGACCATTGTACGATGGATCAGACCGAGTTTGGGGAAGAGTTGTTGACAATTCTCAATTGTTGAAACCTTACACAGCCTTAGACGACAACGTTCGCGAATTCTTCGAAACTGGAGTAGGTAGAACCAATCACGTCTCATTAAATGGTGGCGATGATAAATCTGCATTCTATGTGTCGTTCTCAAACTTTAAGCAAGACGGTATTTATCCTACCGACGTTGATTTGTTTGAACGTAATACGTTGGCGTTGCGTGGATCTCGAAAAGTTGGAATTTTCAACGTTTCCAGTTCTATGAACTATGCCACAACCAATAACAGCTTTGTACCAACTGGGCAAGGTGGAACGGTATACAATAACATCATGCAGATTCCTCGCGACTTGAGCTTGGTTGACATGGAAGACTACAACGCTAAGTTTTACAACGTTGAAGATTACTTTACTGCTTATGGTGTTACCAACCCATGGTATTCAATAGCAGAAAACAGCAATACGTCTACCACATCGAAAGTGTTTGGTAATATTGAAGCATCTGCCAACTTGTTTAATCACTGGAATATCTTGTATCGATTTGGATACGATATTACCAATTCAACTTCAGACATTTACCGAGCCATACTCCTTCCTGAAGGCGTAAACTCTGGCAGCGTTGATGATCCTGGGTTTGTAAGCAACTATAAGTATGGTGCCGATCAATTGAATCACGATTTCTTATTGAGTTACGAAAACAAAATCACTACAGATTTATCTTTTAGTGGTTTTGTAGGATTAAATGTAAATCAGCGTTCAACCTCTACTTTATATTCATCTGTTACTGCCTTAGACATCCCAGGATTCTACAACTTAAGCAACAGTTCTTCAACGCCTGTGGTTAATCAGAGCAATTCTTTGCGGAGATTAATTGGAACCTTCGTTCAAGGAACCTTTGATTATAAAGGATATATGTATTTAAACTTGTCGGTACGTAGAGATGTTTCTTCTACACTTCCTACCGATAACAATTCATTTACCTACCCATCTGCCAATCTGAGTTTCATCTTTAGTGAATTCCTTCCAAAAGATGCTCAAAAAACATTGAGCTTTGGTAAGATTAGATTGGGTTACGGATTAACAGGGAACGATGCACCTTCATACATCATCGACCCGGTGTATGTTGCAGGCTCTATTGATCAACCATTCCGCCCATACACCTTCCCAATTCCAGGTGGAATTAATGGTTTTGAAGTTGGAAATCGTTTGGGAAATGCTGAATTACGACCAGAAAGAACTACGGAAATTGAGGTTGGAACGGATTTGAGATTCTTCATGAACCGATTATCTTTTGATATTACTTGGTACAAGCGAAATACAACGGATCAAATCTTTGTTGTGCCTTTGTCACCAGCTTCTGGTTATTCATCACAGTATGCCAACGTTGCCGAGGTTCAAAACTCAGGTTTTGAAATCTTGGTTGGAGGTAAAATCATTAAGAGCAAAGACAAAAAAGGATTCAACTGGAATGCTTCTTTAAACTATACAAACAACCGAAACGAAGTTATTTCGTTGGCTGATGGTGTTGAGAAGTTCTCTCTTGGAGGCTTGTCTACAACAGGTTATGTTGCAGTTCAGGGACAACCAGTTGGCGTATTTGAAGGAGCTGTTCCTAAAGTAGCCAGAGATGCAGATGGTAATGTTATTAAAGGTGCCAATGGTCAACCAATGAATGTTGTTGATGCCAATGGTGTTCCTATTCCATCAACGGAAAATGAATTCTACGGAAACTCTCAGTACGACTACATCATGGGTATTTCGAATAATTTCTCATGGAATGGATTTAGCTTAGGCTTTAACTTAGATATTCGTAAGGGTGGTTTGATGTTCTCTAGAACAGCAGATATCAATTTCTTTACCGGTAACGGAATTAAAACAACGTACAACGATCGCAAGCCTTTCGTTCACCCAAACTCAGTTAATGAGATTGACAATGGCGATGGAACGTTCAGCTACGTTGAAAACGTAACACCAGTTGATCCTGCACACATGGATGATTACCACAGAACAACGGCATTTGATCGTCAGAACGTAATTGATCAATCCTTCATTAAGTTGAGAGACTTGGTTATTAGCTACGATGTACCATCGAGCATTTCTGATAAGATTAATGTAGCCAGCATGTCTGTAAGTATAATTGGTCGTAACTTGTTATTGTTTACTCCAACAGACAACCAGTTTATTGATCCAGAGGTTAGTTCATTTGGAACTGGCATTGGAGCTGGATTTGGAGAATTTAGTGCCAACCCAACCACACGATCACTTGGAGTTGCATTGAGAGCTAATTTTTAACGAAAGAGGAATGAATAAAATGAAATTAAAATATATCAGTTTAATTACGCTCCTTATCTTTTCGGTAAGCAGCTGTAAGGACTATTTGGATGTAAATACAGATCCAAACAATCCAGTGGATGCGTCCATCGACTTAATTCTACCCGTAGGCATGGCCTCGGTGGGAATTCAAGTTGGAGGTTCGTATCAAAACCTAGGTGGATTTTGGGCACAATACTATACCCAATCGCCGGATGCTGGTCAATATGAAAACATTGATGAGTATAACATTACTTCGGATTACTATGATCGCGAATGGACCGACATCTACGCCGGTGGTATTAATGATTTACAAGTGGTTCGAAACAAGGCTCAAGAAGCGGAAGATGGAAGCTATTATTTAGTGGCCACGTGCATGCAGGCCTATGCCTATCAATTTTTGGCGGATGCTTATGGTGATATTCCGTATTCGGAAGCTTTAAAGGGCTTGGATGGAAACTTTAACCCGGCCTTCGATAAGGGTGCCGACGTTTATAAAGGTTTGTTATCTACCTTAGATGCAGCGGTTGCATATTACAACGACAATCCAGGTACGGGTCCAGCAAACGACGACTTAGTATACGGAGGCAACATGGCGCAATGGGTTGGATTTGCCAACTCGCTTAAGTTGAGAATGCTCATGCGTGCATCAGGAACTTCTATGGCAAATGCCGCAGCGGTAAAAGCCTTATTGGCCGCCGACAACTTCATTACGTCGGATGCGATGATGACCCAGTTTGCCAACGAAGAAGGCAAGCGCAACCCATACTACGAAATTCAAGTAGATCGATTGGGCGGTGTTAATCAGATGGCTTCCAACACAATGATTAAGATGTTGGTAGACAACAACGACCCTAGACTTGATGCTCTTTACGTGCAAGGAAGCACCGGACAATGGGTGGCTAAAGAGCAAGGTGATTTCGCAAATCGCGACATCCCTTTTGGTGAATTAGCTTCTCCAATGTACGGTGCAAACACACCCGTTTATTTTATAACTGTAGCAGAAGTGAACTTCTTAAAAGCAGAAGCACAATTGAAGTACGAAGGCGGAACAGGAACTCAAGCCTCGTATGAAGCAGGTGTTCAGGCTTCTTTCGATCGACTTGGAGTGAGCGGTGCGTCCACTCTACTTGGGTCTGGCGGAGATTACGAATTCAATACTGGAGGAACGGAAGCTGAGAAAATGCAGCAAATCATGACTCAAAAATGGATTAGTATGACAAACGCTCAGAACCTTGAAGCGTTCTTTGAGATAAACCGTACCGGTTATCCTGAATACGCCCCAGCAGATAGTATTGGAATACCTGGAGCTTTAACAATTTCCATTGGATCCGTGCTACCTAAAGGTGTTGGACCGCAACGTTTGTTGTATCCAGATGTAGAAAAAGCTCGAAATACCAAAGTACCAGTTCAACCAGGTGGTGGAATTGGCGCAAAACTTTGGTGGGCTAAGCAATAAGTAACTTTAATTCAAGAAAAATGAAAATAAATAAAATAAAATCACTCGCTTTTTTAACGCTGTTGGCCTTTGCGTTTGCTGGATGTGAAAAATCTACTGAAGGGATTTCACGTGTCACAAACTTCCCCGACTTCGTTGTGAACGGAAGTGCAAAGATTATTCACCAATTGGGCACTCCGTATACGGATGCTGGTGCCATTGCTACCGAAGCCGGAAGTGAAATACCAGTAACCACAACGCACTCTGGACTTTACCGAGGTGGTAACACGCTCGATGGCAATACAGCAGATGAATACACAACGACGTATTCGGCAACCAATGCCGACGGTTTTGCTGGCTCAGCAACTCGTACCGTTTGTGTGGTAAACAATGGAGATTTAACAACTTCTATTGAAGGATTATACACCTCAACCGTTGTTCGAAATGGGTCAACTGGACCACAGTACACCGACATGGGTTATTTGATGATCTGGAAGAACGCTGACGGAACCTATCAAGTTTCAGATGGAATTGGTGGATACTATCATTACGGACGTGGCTATGGATCTAATTACATAGCTCCAGGTTTAATTGTAACGGCTAATGATATTTCTGCAAACGATTTCAGTTTTTCAGGCTTTTCTGTAAAATCTTTCGGTGGTGTTTGTGAAACGACGAGCATGACTGTGGATGCAGCAGCAAAAACTGTGTCATTTACTACAGAATGGGATGCTGGGTACACATTTGAAACAACCTTAACTCAGGTTGCATTTTAGTCTCGTTTATTGATCATTTAATTTTAAAACAAATTATGAAGCTAAATTTAAAAACACTCACACTCATATTTGCTGGCCTAGTTCTATTTTCTTCTTGTGAAGATTGGAAAGCATATGAACCGGAACAACTTCCGGGAAATCACATGGCCAACGAATGGTACGTTACCTACAAGGTAGGTGGCGTTGATATCTACAACTTTGGATATTCTACAATTATTACTTCTACTACGGCTGCTGCTGATGGTGAAAATTTAATTGTAACAGATCAAGGTCATTTCTGGGATTACCTAGTTAAAAGCCCTATGAACGCTGATGCCAAAACATTTGGCATCTCTGCAGCAGGTGATAGCTTAACCAATTTGGTTGACGGGTACGACATAAAAATCCGTGTAACCAATGGAAAAGTAATCGCTGGCGGTGGAACTTCCAAAACCGGCGTTAAAGTTGACAGCATCTACATGGAAATTGAATTTGCCGATGATCCGGGAACCATTTATGAGGTTGGCGGTCATGGTAGAACAGGCTTCGAAGAAGATGACTATTAAGGTTTAAGGCGCGATGCGTCTGAGGCGCGATGCGTCGCGCCACGGCGTAAAGCATTACGCCGCGAACATTGTTTAAGGCGCTATGCGTCGCGCCAATCTACAAAGGGTCCAATCATAATGATTGGACCCTTTTTGCGTGTATGAGGCGCGATGTATCGCGCCAAAGGTGTAAAGCATTACGCCGCGAACCTTAATACTTTATACAAACATTCTTGGGTTCGGTAAAGAAGCGCAGCGCTTCCCATCCTCCTTCTCGTCCTACACCACTGCTCTTTACCCCACCAAACGGCGTGCGTAAATCTCGTACCAACCAACAATTCACCCACACAATGCCGCTCTTCATTCGATCGGCAACGCGATGTGCCCTTGACAAATTTTCGGTCCAAATGATGGAGGCCAAGCCATAGGTCGTGGAATTTGCCAAGGCAATGCCTTCTTCCTCTGTTTCAAAGGGTTGGATGGTAACCATAGGGCCAAAAATTTCTTCTTGATTGGTTCTGCACGTTTCTGTTAAACCCTCTATAACCGTGGGCCGCAAATACCATCCACCCGCTAAATCTCCTTCGAGTTGGACAGTGGTTCCTCCCGTTAAAATACTTCCCCCCTCCTCTCGTGCTAAGTTAATGTACGATTGTACTTTTTCGAAATGCACCTTCGAAACAATGGCTCCCATGCGCGAGTCTGAATCCAATGGGTTGCCAACCTTAATGCTGTTTACCTCTTCAACAAAGGCCTTCTTAAACCGATCATAAATGCCCTTTTGAACATAGATTCTCGATCCACATAAACAGATTTGCCCTTGATTTGCGAACGACGAGTTTAAGGTCGTTTTTAGCATCTTGTCAAAGTCGCAATCATTAAAAATGATGTTCGGGTTTTTACCACCCAATTCCAAACTCAGCTTTTTAAACTTAGGCGCAGCACTGGCTGCAATATGAGCCCCAGTGGTGGTTCCACCGGTAAATGAGATGAGAGGTACGTCTGGGTGATCCACAATGGCACTGCCAACCTTTGCTCCTAAACCATGAACAATGTTAAATACTCCGGGGGGGAAACCCGCTTCATTGCACAACAACGAAAGCTTATAGGCCGTCATTGGCGTGATCTCACTGGGCTTGGCAACAACCGTGTTACCGGCGGCTAAGGCCGGGGCAACCTTCCAAGAAAATAAATACAAGGGCAAGTTCCATGGAGAAATACACCCGGCAACCCCTATGGGCTTTCGCGTGGTATAATTGATGATTGAATCTGAAGTTCGATGTGATTCTGAATCAAAGTGCTTGATGGCAGAAGCAAAAAAGGAGAAGTTGTCGCGAGCTCGTGGTATGTCCACCGATTTTGCCAACCAAAGCGGTTTGCCGTTGTCGATGCTTTCAGCCATGGCCAAGTCGTCCATGTTGGCGTCTATCAAGTTTGCCAAGTTCTGTAAAATTGCGCTGCGTTCTTCATTGCGCATTGAACTCCAAGCTGGGAAAGCTTTCACAGCGGCTTCCACCGCCTTTTGCACATCTCGCTCATCCGAATCGGGAATTTGGCTGTAAACCATTCCCGTAGCCGGATTAAAATTATCTAAATATGTTTTCGAACTTGGGTCAACCATCAACCCATTTATGTAATTCTGAATTTTAATCATTGTTTATGCTTCCATGCGAAGGTAAAAGAATTGAAGTTCAAAGATGAAAGTTCAAAGTTCAAAGTTCGTGTTATCTGAAAGTTCAATTTCTGAAAGAAGCGTGCCTGCCGAACTTGCGCTTATGGCTTTAACGCGGTGAAGGATTGCACGCTTCTTTCAACTTCAACTTAAAGCTTAAGCTTAAGCATAAGCTTTCTACAGCTTTCTACAGCTTTCTACAGCTTTCTACGGTTTATACCCCGAGTTTTGTAGAATATCGTCGGAAGTCTTTTGTTCAAACAATTCCAACAACGTAACGTCGGGATTCTTTGACATATACGAACGAATAATCTGCCATCCAATCCAAGTGGCAATCAAAGGAGGCGCTTCGGGAGGAATGTTTTCTCCTTTCGAAAATGGTCCGTCAGTAATTAAGCCGGCAAAGCTTTTAAACTCCGTGGCATAGAGCAAGTCGCTGGAAATTAGATGATTCCAAATGTTTTTTTCTTCAGCATTGCACCACTCAATTCCACCGCTCTTGTATCCTATTTTTAACGAATCTTGCATTTTGGGAAGCAAGCGATCCAGCGAGTATAAAATTTTACCCTCGTACACAATGTGGCTCAGTAAGTTTTTCTTATCCGCAATTGCAGGAAAATTGGTCAACATCCACGCTTTCATGGCATCCGAAGTAATGTATTCTCGCCTAAATTTATTAATTCGATAGATTGGAAATTCCAATTGCGGGCTTTGGTACGGTTCAAAATCAGCACCTAAATACATGTCCAAACCAATACCAAGCAGGCTGTCGGCTGGAATGATGGCGTATCGAAAAGGGGCTGTGAAGGTCACGACCTTGGGAATGAACTTTTTTGGAAAATAATAATGATAATAGGTAAAAGCCGAGCTGAGTTCTTCATTGAGGAAGTTTAAATCGGGGTATGTTTTTGCCACGCTGTTGTACAAGTGTTGCATGTCTGAATTAGTAATAAAACGCTTGTAGTCAGCAAACTCCACTTCAAATGGCACAAATCCCTGGCGAGTTACATCGCCCATTACGTCGTATAAATACATATCGAAAAACGAACTATCCATGCGCAGTAAATTGCGATAACTGGCTGAGTCGGTAACACCAAAGATGTCGTCCTCATAGCGCACCGCCTCAATGGTTACTTCCGATCCAGACACGTCGGGAAGCTTGGGCCCACCGTTTCCACAAGAAGGCAAGATCAAGGCCAATCCACAAATACTTATGTCCAGTACACTTAGGATTCTATTTTTTTTAACCATTTTTGCAAAATTATTAAATACAAAAGTATGTACTTGAAAAGAAGAATGACTCGAATTATTGTGCTCTTTGTAACATTCTGTTCAGTTCAGAGCGCTAGCGCCCAAGATGAACGCTTTAGAATAGGGCTAAAAACATCCGGAAATTTGTCGTGGATTACCCCCACTACAAAAAACATTCAAAAAACAGGAAACAGCTTTGGATACAGCTATGGCATAATGGGTGACTACAACTTCCAAAAGTATTACGCCTTTAGTGCTGAATTGATATTTACGAACATTGGCGGCGGAATTGAGCACATTGATAACCTGACCTTTACAGACACCGCCAATAGAACAACCAACAACTCAAAGGTGACGTATGATTATTCATTTAAATACATCCAGCTGCCAATATCCATCAAGTTTAAAACAAAGGAATTTGGATACATTTCGTATTGGGCGCAGTTTGGTTTGGCCCCTTCTTTTTTGATGGAAGCGAAAGCCGATGTAAACGCCAATACCTTGCCGTTTGACGGAGCGGACATTCCGGTGAACAAAAAGGCGAGCGATCAATATGAGTTCAATAATTTTGACGATGACATATTTTTCATGCGTTTCCCGCTCATTATTGGTGGTGGTATAGAATACAAGCTTGCCGGGAACACCTCGCTTTATACTGGATTGAGAATGGACAGCAACTTTATAAGCATTTTTAATGCCGACAAAAACACCGCTGCAAAAAACAGCTACCTCGGATTAAACATAGGTGTGTTTTTCTAACACCCCAACAAAAAAGAATTGATGAAAATTGCACTCGGACAGCTTAACTTCACCATTGGTGATTTAAACGGGAATATGGAGAAAATGATCTCCGTAGTTCACCGAGCTGAGCGCGATGGGGCCGACTTAGTGGTTTTTTCAGAGTTGAGCATTTGCGGTTACATGCCCAAAGATTTGCTCAACTACCAAAGCTTCATTATCCGTTGCGAAAAAGCCATTCAACAGCTCGCATCTCATTCTAAAAACATTGGAATACTCATTGGCGGCCCAACTCGATCTAAGCTTAAAAATGGCAAAGCGTTGTATAATTCTGCCCTTCTTCTTCACCAAGGAGAAATCGTTAATCAGACTAACAAAACACTGCTTCCCACCTACGATGTTTTTGATGAATATCGATATTTTGAAGCCAATTCAGTCTTCGAACTCGTTCATTTTAAAGGAATTAAGATTGCATTAACCATTTGCGAAGATTTGTGGAACGACGAAGCACCCTTTTTGTACCCAACCACGCCCATGCATCATTTGTCGAAACTAAATCCCGACATAATGATCAACATATCTGGGTCGCCTTACAGCTATAATCACGTAGATGATCGAAAAGAACGGATGGTAAAAAATGCCGTTCGCTATAAACTTCCCTTGGTATACGTTAATCAGGTAGGTGCTAATACAGACATTCTTTTTGATGGTGGATCGATGTTCATTAACAAGAGTGGCGAGATTGCAAAAGAGCTCAAATACTTTGAAGAAGACTATTGCTGCATCGATTGGAAAAAAGATCAAATCTATCCAGATCACAGCCTAGATTACCACGATGAAGACATTGAACTCATTCATAAAGCGTTGGTTATGGGCATACGCGATTACTTCTCGAAAATGGGTTTCAAAAAGGCGTTGTTCGGATCATCTGGAGGAATTGATTCGGCGGTAATTCATGCTTTAACAGCGGAAGCGCTTGGTGCCGAAAATGTTTGGGCCATCCTTATGCCCTCTAAATATTCTTCAGTAGGATCTGTTACGGATGCAGTTCAATTGGCTAAAAACATTGGAAGTGCTCATGACACAATTCCCATCAATGACGTTATAACCAGCTTAGATTCAACGCTTTCACCCATTTTTAAGGAACGACCCCACGATGTTACCGAAGAAAACATGCAGGCTCGAACTCGCGGACTCTTACTCATGTCGTTGAGCAATAAGTTTGGGAACATGGTAATTAACACCAGCAATAAGAGCGAAACAGCAGTTGGTTACGCCACCTTGTACGGAGATATGTGTGGTGGACTTTCGCCCATTGGCGATTTGTATAAAATTCAGGTGTATGAAATGGCGCGTTATATTAATAGAAACAAAGAAATCATTCCAGAGTCAATCATAAATAAGGCCCCTTCAGCGGAGCTTCGCCTCGACCAAAAAGACAGCGATTCGCTCCCTCCTTACGAAACCCTGGATGCGATATTGGTGCATTACATCGAAGAACAAAAGGGTTGGCAAGAGATTGCTGGCTTAGGTTTTAAAGAAGAAATTGTTCGGAAGGTTATTAAGTTGGTTGATCGGAATGAATACAAGCGTTTTCAGGCAGCACCTATTCTTCGAATATCACACAGAGCCTTTGGTGTTGGAAGACAAATTCCGTTGGTTGCTAAATTCTTTAATTGATCTATGCCTATTGAAACGCTTGAAAATGAGCAACTTAAAATCCAAGTTAATTCTTTTGGAGCTGAACTTTGGTCGATTCAAAATAAAAATAACAATACACATTCAGAGCTTCTATGGCAAGGTGATGAAGCGTTTTGGCCGCGCAGAGCACCCATTTTATTCCCAATTGTTGGAAGGCTTATAGACGATGCGTATACCCTAAACGGCAAATTTCACAACCTGCGCCAGCACGGTTTTGCGCGAGAACGCGATTTTGTCTTAACGCATAAATCAAACACAGCTTTAGTGTATCAACTCTTGCCCGATGTGCGAAGCTTACGTACCTATCCGTTCAACTTTGAATTCAATGTTAGATATGAACTGAATGGGTCTGAGCTTAAACAGACATTTGAAGTGGTAAACCACAGCACGGAAATCATGCCATCAAGCTTTGGAGCACACCCGGCATTTAACACTCCAGCTATTGAAAAAGCAGAATTAGTTTTTGAAAAAACGGAAGATGCTTTCTCCGATCGGGTAGTAGAAGGAATTCGGGAAGGAGTGCATCTTACTATATTTAATAAAAACAAAATTGCGCTAAACAAACACAGCTTTGATGATGATGCGTTGATTTTCACTGCGTTAAAATCCAGCTTTGTAGATTTGTTTTACGAAGACAAGGCCGTAGTTCGAGTTAGCTTATCGGATTTTACGCACTTGGGTATTTGGGCTAAGCCCGGAGCGCCCTTTGTGTGCATTGAGCCGTGGTGCGGTGTGGCGGATAAACATGACCACGATGGCAACATCTTAACTAAAGAGGGCATTTTTCTTTTAAAGCCCGGCGAGCATAAAGAAGCAACAATGTGCATTGAGGTTTTGTAAACACAAAACCTTTCACTTCCAACTTTAATAAATTCACAACTTTGAATTGTTAATTTTGAACCTTGCAACAGCGACGTGAAAAATAATTCATATCTACCATCTGAATAAACATGCAATTTCCGTTTAAAACCGAAGAAGGAAAGAATGAAATTCTAGCGCTCTACGACGAAAAACTCCATGCGTTGAACATTGACATCGATATGAGGTGGTTGATTGCAGTTTCGGAAAAACCAACATCATTGTTGCTTGAAGAATCCAAACACGTTCAGAATAAGGAAGATAACACAAAAATTGAAGTCTTAATCATGAACGACTAACTGGACCGGCAACAAAAAAAGATCAATGACTTCTTATTCAATTATTTCCAACAACAAGACTTAAGTACACCGCAATGAACCCACTTTTAAGACCGTATAACACTCCTTTCAAAACCATTCCATTTACGGAAATTACGTTGGAACACTTTCTTCCAGCTTTTAAAGAAGCCATTGAAATGGCCATTGCCGAAATTGTGTCCATCACTTCAAATTCGGAGTCGCCAAGCTTTGAAAACACAATTGAGGCGTTGGAAAAAAGTGGAGAAGCCTTGGATCGAGTTTCTTCTGTTTTTTTCAACTTGAACTCGGCCGAGACCAATGAAGAGCTGCAGGCACTTGCTCAAGAAGCTTCTCCACTGTTGTCGAAACACGGAAACGACGTAATCCTAAACGCATCACTCTTTAAACGTGTACAAAGCGTTCAGCAAGTTGCAAACACAGACTTACCGGAAGAACAAAAAACTCTTTTGCACAATACATATCGAAGTTTTGTTCGAAACGGAGCCCTGCTCGCTTCCGAGCAAAAAGAAATTCTGCGCAAAATTGATTCTGACTTAGCTACCCGTTCATTAACCTTTGGCGAAAACGTTTTAAAGGAAAGCAATGCCTTTACCATGGTTTTAGATGAGGAGCAAGATTTGGATGGCCTTCCGCTCGGAATAATTGAGGAAGCTTCCGAACGAGCAAAGCAAGATGGTTTGGAAAACGCTTGGATTTTCACCTTAGATTACCCGAGTTACATCCCATTTATGACGTACAGCAGTTGCAGAGCATTGCGGAAGAAAATGCATATGGCCTTTGGTTCGAAAGCTTTTCAATCGAATGATTATAATAACGAGTCCGTGATTAAAGAGTTGGTGGTTCTACGCGAAAAAAGAGCACAACTGCTTGGCTATGAATCACATGCTCACTTTGTTTTGGAAGAACGTATGGCTGTGTCTCCAAGCAAGGTACTCAGCTTTCTTAATAACCTTCAGGATGAAGCACTTCCATTTGCCAAGAAAGAGTTTGAAGCGCTGCAAGCTTTTGCTGTAGAATTGGATGGTCTAGATGCCTTGCAAAAGTGGGACTCTGCATTTTATGCCGAAAAGTTAAAAAAGCAAAAATTCGAAATCGATGACGAAGCTTTACGTCCATATTTTAAATTAGAAAATGTGATTTACGGGGTATTTGAGACGGCTAAAAAACTCTTTGGCCTACAATTTAATCGCCTTAACAACATTGCCGTTTATCATCCAGAAGTTGAAGTATACGAGGTGTTGGATTCCGCGAATAATCATCTGGCCATTTTTTACGCAGATTTTTTCCCTCGACCTGGAAAGCGGCAAGGAGCATGGATGACCTCCTTTAGAGCTCAGAAAATAATAAATGGAAAAGATCAACGACCCCATGTTTCTATCGTTTGCAATTTCACCAAGCCTTCAACGTCGAAGCCATCGTTGCTCACCTTTAATGAAGTGACAACGCTCTTTCATGAATTTGGCCACGCCTTGCACGGCATCATGGCAAATGGACACTACGGCAGCTTAAGCGGCACCAGCGTTTATTGGGATTTTGTTGAACTTCCTTCACAAATTTTAGAAAACTGGTGTTACGAAAAAGAGTGTTTGGATTTGTTTGCGCGTCATTACAAAACAGGAGAAGCCATTCCTGAAGAATTCATCGAACGAATAAAATCGTCGGCTAATTTTATGAGTGGGATGGCAACGATCCGACAAATTGGTTTGGCCAAGATCGACATGAGTTGGCATTCAAAAGGGGTCAACCAAATACGCGATGTTAAAGGGCATGAACACGAAATTTTAAAAGAGCTCGACTTCTTCCCAGAAGTGGCCGAAACGTGCACGAGTACTTCGTTCTCACACATTTTTCAGGGTGGGTATTCAAGCGGATATTACAGCTACAAATGGGCCGAAGTGTTGGATGCAGATGCATTTGAAGCCTTTAAAGAAAACGGCATCTTCGACAAAAAAACTGCGGAAAGCTTTGCCAAAAACATCCTATCGGCTGGAGGGTCGGAACATCCTTCCATTCTCTACAAACGATTTAGAGGTCGAGATGCCAATCCGGATGCCTTATTAAAAAGAGCTGGGCTAACCGATTCAAAATCAACGGCGTGATTTCAAAAATTAAGGTAGACGGAAACTTATCGGAAGAGCAACAGGCTCAACTCCGATTGCTGTGGAACCGGGAGTATCCAGTTTCACTGGCTCATAAAACCATTGAGAGCACAATCAACTATTTGCGGGGTTTAGGGCAACCGCAACACACCCTTTTTTACGACGGTCAAGGAGCTTTTATTGGATGGTTTTGTGTTTTTGAGCGCGAAAACGACCGTTGGTTTGCAATGATTTTGGATGAAAATCACCAGCGAAAAAGATTGGGTTCGAGCATGCTCAAAAATGCAATGTTAGATTACAATCGACTTTGTGGCTGGGTGATCGATCATGATAATGACCCAAAAGCCAATGGCAAAGCATATTCCTCTCCTTTGACTTTTTATGTGCGAAACGGATTTAGTGTAATCAATGAAGTACGGTTGGAGTTACCTACAATTTCTGCGGTTAAGATTGTTTGGGAAAAGGGCGGATTAATAAGGCACCGCCCTGATGGGACTGGAATTTGCATAGCGGATAATGCAGTTTAGCCTATTCGTTTCGAAAGAGTTGATTTTTAATCATAGCACAACGTCTTGACCCCGAAGGGGTCACATCTTGCAGAAACAGGATCACAACACAATGCCCTGACCCTGAAAGGGTCACATCTTGCAGAAAACGCGATTCCAACACAATGTCTTGACCCCGAAAGGGTCACATCTTGCAGGGGGTCACATCTTGCGTAGGGTCAAATCCTATAAACCAAGTAAATGCTATGGCATCCATTTTTGATTGTAGGGTGCATTTTATTTAACTTGCGATTCTATGTTGTATACGCGCATAATTCTATTATCAATGCTATTCTTGGCCTGCAATGGAAAGGAACCGAAGAAAAAAGATCAAAACACCCAACAAACTGCCCCTGCAAAGGAGCGCGTGTACGAACAAACGTTTGTAAACTTGGGTGGAGAGGAACAATATGTTGAAATAGTTGGAACCTCTGTTGATAACCCAATCCTGTTGTTTATACACGGTGGACCGGCATGGCCACAAACGCCTCAACTTAGATATTTTAATCATCCATTAACCAAGGCGTATACCTTAGTAAGTTGGGAACAACGTGGCGCTGGCCAGAGCTATGAAAAAAATCCAACACCCAAAAACTTAACCTTAGCACAAATTGTAGCCGACGGGCATGAGTTAACACGTTGGTTGCAAGCGAAGTATGATAAGAAAAAGATCTTTCTCGCCGGGTACTCTTGGGGCAGCTTAGTGGGTGTTCAGATGGCCGTAGAACATCCCGAAAATTATAAAGCCTACATTGGAATTGCTCAAATTGTAAACATGAACGAGGGCATGGCCTTATCGAGAGATTGGTTGCGTCCTAAAGCTGTGGCGAACAACGATGTAGAAAAAATAAAGAGTATTGATAGCTTGTACAACCCCGCGTTTTACAAAGATCCTTTAGATCATTTTTTTCACCAATGGAAATTATTGGGTCACTATGGTGGCGCGGTATACAATCTTGGGCAAGAGATCGAAGCTCAAAATGCGATGAAGTTTTACGACGACTATAGAAGATACGAATGGTATACGGTTTGGAATGAATCAGCTCAAATACTTCAGAAAGATATGTTTGCGGCAAACCTTCATCCATTGGATACACTTTCCATACCCGTGTTTTTAATGGAAGGTCGACACGATTGGAATATTCCATCGGTACTGGCAGAGAAGTGGTTATTCAACTTGCGCGCTCCACATAAGGAACTCATTTGGTTTGAACAATCGGGCCATGGGCCTTTGGAAGAAGAGGCCATTCTTTTTAACAGATCAATGAATGCCATACCCCATAAGATTAAGGCCTTATCCAAATAGAAATAGTTCCAGATTGGAACTATTTCTTGATAAAATCATATCAGCAATCATAAACTGAAATAGAATAATTCAAATCTGCTTCGACCTAGATCTATGTTTTTGATTCAACTTAGTTCCTTTTGAGATAACTTTTTTTGCCAAGTTGTTCCAATTACCAACCAAAATCTAGAATTTTAATTTCAGATTGGGATGCCTTAGAGTTCATAGTACTACCTAATAATTTTACGCTTTCGAAAGAAATAGTTTCAACTACAGGCTTAGCAAATAATTAGCGTTCACCGCTAATGGCAACACGTTTGGATGGATCAATATTTCCTCAGGTGTCTTCACTCAAATCGCCACCATCGGGTCACTTCAAAATGGACCCGAAGGAAGCGAAACCGTGTACGACATTGATGCCATGACCACCGGCCTTGATAATATTATTAATGCAGTTGAACCGTACGACGGAGGCGATTTGATTTTTAAAACCAATAGTGCCCTAAACGTTTTCAATTTTTAAGGAAGATATTGAAAACATGGGATTACAGGTTGTCAAAAAGCACTTTTCAGAATAGAACCCCTTGTATTACTTTATGTTCCAGCGGATCCCGTGATTTTTCAAAGGGCTTATCTAACCACAACCGTAAATCAATTTCCACAAAAAGGTTTAGTCTTATAAAGGCTCCCAGATTAGAAAGGTGCCAGTTGAACTGTGCCATTGCTTTCATCGCCTTTAAAATTAAAGCGGTCCATATTTGAATCAGTACTGCATTTTTGGTAGTTCCAATAAAGGATTTAATGTGCAGCAGTTGTTTTATTTCTCTAAACCTGAGTTTGATTAATCTTTTAAGATTCAGATTTGGATAGATGCCAAGTAGTGAGGCGAAAACAGTAAGGTTTATATTTATAAACCGACTGCTTTCAACGAAGCTAATTGGGTTTCGTATAACCTGAGTATTCCTATTTAATGGAAATATTTCAACTACGTAAATTTATTCGGTTGTGGTAGTCGGAGAGTCGGCGATGTACCAAAAGCGAATTGCGGTTAAATAGATTTGTTCTATTTTTTTCAAGAAGGCTCGGATCACTAGTGATTCGAGCCTTTCTTTGTTCGGTACGCATTGCATGCGTACGGACGTAATTTATTGCAAGGCTCGTTTCCAAGTATTTAATCACTTACGTCCCTATCCAATTTTCTTGTATTTTTGGTTGGATGTTTTGATCCAATTCACATTTATAATAGATTTTGATATGAGCAAGAAAAAAAAGGCAACAAGCAATACTACCATGTCGCAAACGCTTTGGGCCATGGCCGGCGGAGTGGTTGGTTTTTTTGGTGGATGGGCATTGGGTGTTTCATTGGGTTTCACGGCAAGTAAATCTATGCTGTCTCTGCTCTTTGCCCTTATAGGCGCTCCAATTGGGGGATGGCTGGCCTTACAGCTTTGGAAACGGAGGGGGAAGTGAACTTCCTTATTTGATATTTTCCGTTAATCCACTCCCTACCGCAACAAGGTTAACGTTTGACTAAACCGATGATGTCTGCCAAAAACATCAATCACATCTCCGTGTAGTAAATAAACGCCGGCTGGAAGGTTGGATGTTGCGGAGAGTTCTTCGGCGGCATTGAGCTGAAGTTCTTTATGCCCCCAGCGGTTGTAAATGCCTTCTCATCACCAAAACTCAAAAATAGCCAACAATCTCAACCATGTAAATATAACATTAAATGTTAAATTTGCATGGATGTTTGTTCGAAGTTTATCCAAAATATTGAAAGAACGGTTGCTCGAAACCGCCTCCGTGGCTCTGTTGGGTCCCCGACAAGTGGGTAAAACCACCTTGGCTTTTCAGCTCATGAAAAGCATGCCTTCGGTTTATTTGGATTTGGAGAACAGAACGGATTTACTAAAGGTGCAAGACTTATTTACCTTTCACAAAGAAAACAGCGACAAGCTCATTATTCTTGATGAAGTTCAGCGCTTGCCCGAAGTGTTTCCAACCATTCGAGGAATCATTGACAGCGAACGCCGAAAAGGCAACAAAACGGGTCATTTTCTTTTTCTTGGTTCGGCTTCCATTGAGCTCCTCCAACAATCGAGCGAAAGTTTGGCTGGCCGAATATCCTACCTGGAACTCTTCACAATCAACGTTTTAGAAACGCTAACTGGTAAATCCCAAACCGAAAAATTAAATGAGCTTTGGGTGCGAGGTGGATTTCCAGAAAGTCTTTTATCCAAAACCGATCGATCCAGTTTGCAATGGCGAACCGATTTTATCAAAACCTACATTGAACGCGACATTCCACAGTTGGGGCCCAGAATTCCTTCCAACACCATGGAGCGACTTTGGATGATGCTCGCACACAACCAAGGAATTAATTTAAATGCGTCGAAGCTGGCTGGAGCACTCGAAATATCGAACACCAGCGTTGGCCGATACGTAGACTTATTGGTTGATTTACTGTTGGTTCGAAAACTGCTTCCGTTTACTAAGAATACTAAAAAACGATTGGTTAAGTCGCCCAGAGTATACGTACGCGACAGCGGTGTAGTGCATGCCTTGCTAAATATTGAAGGTTTTAATGCATTGCTAGGGCATCCGGTAGTTGGCAAGAGCTGGGAAGGTTTTGTATTGGAGAACGTTCTTTCCGTTTTACCAAACGGCGCTGAATGCTATTACTATAGAACTTCGAATGGTGCCGAAATAGATTTAATCATCGAATTTGCGGGAAGCAAACAAGAGCTGTGGGCAATCGAAATAAAACGCAGCGCATCGGCTCATCTGCAAAAAGGCTTTTACGAAGCTTGTCAAGACCTAGTTCCCACCAAGAAATTTGTAGTGCACGCCGAACCCGAAAACTTTCTTCTGAAAGACGAGATTCGATCCATTGGATTGTTTGACTTTTTAGAATTAATTAAATCCAAATAATGATTTTCAAAGCGAATTAAATTTATTTTCAATAATTATTGAAAATACAAAACTTCATAGTACATTTGCTTTGTGAACATCGAAGAAGGACATCAAAAATTTATTCAAAGCTGGGGACAACTTGGCGCCAGCTGGGGCATTAACCGCACCATGGCGCAGATTCAAGCCGTGCTCTTGTTGTCTGTAAAACCTATGTCGACCGATGATGTTATGGAGAAACTTCAAATCTCGAGAGGCAATGCCAACATGAATTTACGCGATTTATTGGCCTGGGGCTTAACGTACAAATCATTCATCCCCGGCGATCGCAAAGAATATTACTACGCCGAGAAATCGATGTGGGTAATTGCAAAAAAGGTGAGCAGAGAGCGCAAAAAACGTGAGTTGGAACCCTTGGTAGAAATGCTCAACGAAGTAAAAACCATAGAAGGAAATAGCGAAGAAGTGAAAGAATTTAAAAAAGTGGTGGCATCCACCGAAAAAATTGCCAAACAAGCAGAAAACATGCTTGACATGGTTACAAAGCTCGATGAAAACATATTTTTTAAATGGCTAAAGAAATAGGAAACTATTTTTTTCATCATAACTTTCATTATTTATTGAAAATACAATACATATAACGCAAACAAAATGTCAATTCAAGTGCTCACCTACCTCCTCTATCTCATCGCAATCTTTGCGGTAGTAACATTGGCGGGCAACCACTTTTACAAACATGGTGCGGTGTATTTAACGGGCTTCTTTCCAACAAATCCCGAGATGGCCTTTCGTGTTAACAAGCTCCTCCGATTGGCGTACTACCTCTTAAACATTGGCTATTCCATTTTGGCCTTAAGTCGATGGACAGAAACCACCAATGCCGTTGAAATGATTTCTTCGTTGGCCAACAACCTTGGAATCATTCTACTCATCATTGGAGGATTACACTTTAACAATCAGCTTGTTATTTATCTCATTGCCTTAAAAATTAATAAAAACAAAATATCAACCTATAAATAATTTAGTATGAAAAATCCAGCCTTATTATTCTACGCAGCCTATTTCCCACTCGCCATTCTTTTAGTGGTTGGCGTAACCCAGAGTTTTTTCAAGAACTCCAAGATCTTTATGCTCGACATATTTAAAAATCGGGAGGACATTGCTAAAAGCACCAATCAATTAATGAAAACGGGATTTTTACTCATCTGCCTCGGTTTTGCCTTTGTTACATCGTACTTCTATATTAGCGTGAACGAGATGGAGCCGGGCCGAAGAATCGTCGAAACACTCAGCACCAAATTAGGCAGCTTATCCATCGCTTTGGGCATAATGGTTTGCCTCTTCCTCTACATCCTTTTTAGAGGGAAGAAAAAATCTCGTGCTAATGCCCTAGATCAGGCTCGAATGCAAAAGTTTTTAGACAATAAAACGGTTTAAATACACAGTGTAAAACCTAAGATATTTAATTATGGATGCCATAAAAATAGTAATCGCAGGAGGCAACGGCTTCATTGGCAGTTATCTAGCAAAAGGATTTGAGGAAGTTGGTAAAACGGTAATTTTGATTAATCGCCGAATTGATCAAAATCTCTCCTACCATCAAGTTTTATGGAGCAACCGGAACCAAATTGCTGAAGCTTGCTCTGGTGCCCAGGTGGTTATAAACCTGGCAGGCAAATCGGTTGATTGCAGATATACGGACAAAAATAAAGAAGAGATTATGTTGTCCCGAACCGAAACCACGCAGATGCTGGGTGAAATAATTTCTGCAGCATCGAACCCACCTGAAGTATGGATTAACAGCAGCACGGCTACCATATATCGAAACTCGATGGATTGTGCAATGACTGAAACTTCGGGAGAACTTGGACACGGATTTTCGGTGGAAGTTGCCAAGGCATGGGAACATAGCTTTACCTCATTCAAACTTTCACATACCCGGCAAATTATCCTTCGAACGGCCATTGTTTTAGGTAAAGATGGTGGCGCGTTAAAACCCTTAAACGCTCTAACCAAACTCGGTTTGGGTGGAAAACAAGGTTCGGGCAAGCAAATGGTTAGCTGGATTGAAATGGAAGATGTTTATCGAGCCATTTCATTTCTGATTAAACATAAATCGTCTGGCATCTACAACCTGAGTGCCCCCTATCCAATTAACAACCAGCATTTTATGCGTGAAATTCGAAAAGCAAACCGAATTTCGTTTGGCCTTCCAACACCCACTTGGTTATTGAAAATTGGCGCGTTCTTCATACGAACTGAAGCCGAATTATTATTAAAAAGTCGATGGGTTATCCCACAAAGACTATTGGATGCTGGCTTTAATTTCAAATACCCAACTATTGAAGATGCCTTAATTGCTCAAAGTTTTCAAACAACTAAATCCGAATAAAATGCAGAGAATAAAATCATTTCATCCCACTACAAAGCGGCGTCAAGAGCGTCAAACCGACCTCATAACCGGCATTCAAAAGTTCTACTCCGAAGCCACCATCGACTACAGTTTTTGGAGTAAGAAAATGAACATGCACTATGGATATTTGGCAAACTGGAAACAGTTCTTTTACAGAGAGTCTATGTTAAACCAGATGAATGTAGAGGTGATGAACCGACTCAAACTTCCAAAAAATCAGAGCAGCACCGTAATCGATGCCGGTTGCGGTGTGGGTGCCACGGCACGATATATAGCGGCAAATAATCCAGACTCCAATATAAAGGCAATCAACATTGTTTCTGCCCACCTTCGAGAAGCAAAGCTCAGAAATTGGCACGCCGGACTCAACCAACAAATTTCAATGATCTACGCCGATTACCACCATTTGCCTTTACCTAATGCAATGGCCGATGGTGCCTTTGCCATGGAAAGCATGTGCCACAGCTTAAACAAAGAGGAATGGATTGCCGAAATGGCTCGTGTTCTTAAACCGGGTGGCAGACTGGTTATTACCGACTGCTTTTTGCAAAACCCAAACAAGCCTATGGGCCGAATATCAAAATGGGCCTATGATCAGTTTAGAGCCTTGTGGCACGTACCGCATTTAGCGGAAATTAAGACCTTTACGCAAAGTTTGAAACAAGCCGGTTTTGTTATTAAAGAGGTACGAAATGCCCGTTGGAACGTGGCTCCAAGCGTATTTCACTCTCCCTTTGTGGTTGCCAGTTTTTTGATCAAATCATTTTTCAAACTCGACAAACTCGGTGCCGAACGGATGAATAATCTAAAGGCCGTATTGTTCTCAATAATCTTAGGTTGCAGTTTTAACAAATTCAGCTATTTCATTGTTACGGCGGAGAAAGCATAGGCATTAGTATTAAGCATCTGAATAGATACAAGTAGCAAGTAGTAAGTAGTAAGATATACCCTTCAGAACTAAAAGCGAGCCCCCGGAGTGATAAAATCCAAAGTATTTTATTTATGAGATTTGGCTCGTTCATTAAAAACTTTCCGCATTAAAAATTTAGAATTTAACATTCAAAATTCGCTATTTTCAATAATCCATTGGCCATTTCATCTTGATACTCAAATCTTGATACTTGATACTTAATACTTCATAAAAACGCTTTTCTTTGAAGTTCTTAAAAACATTGACCTCATTCATCCAAAAATATCGCAAAAACTACCTCGCCGTTGCTGGCTTTGCCTTCATTGTGGTTTGCGTTTTCATTTCCATTTTGGGCTACCTCATCACCCCAGATCAAAGCCCCTCGTGCAACGAAATGAACCTGCAGCTTGGATTAAAACCTCCTGGCATGATGGCAACTTTTGTAGAGCCGCTGGTTGAAGAATCCAATCAAAACTTTATAGCAACGATGTTGTATGGAAAAGAGCGCTCAACACCTACCTTTTTGTGGAACTCAGTTGGTGACACATCTCTCGTACAAGTAACTCAATATCAACTCGACAAATCTACATCCACACCAGAAATAAAAACCCAAACGCGCAGATACTTTTTAGGCACCGATGTATTTGGACGCGATGTATGGAGCCGAGTTTTGCTGGGCACCCGAGTCTCGCTTTCCGTAGGATTAATTTCTGTGCTAATATCCTTAGTCTTAGGCCTCTTTTTTGGATTGTGCGCCGGGTATTATCGCGGTTGGGTAGATAAGGCCATTATGTGGTTAATCAATGTAATTTGGTCGTTGCCCACCTTGCTCTTAGTTATTGCCATCACCTTTGCCTTGGGTAAAGGATTCTGGCAAATATTTGTAGCTGTTGGATTAACGATGTGGGTAGAATTGGCGCGCATTGTACGTGGCCAGGTATTTAGTTTGCGCGAGCAAGAATTTGTTCAAGCGGCTGGAATGCTGGGCTACAGCGATGTTCGCATCATGATTAAACACATTCTCCCCAACTTATTAGGACCCATTGTGGTAATCTGCGCCGCCAACTTCGCTTCTGCCATTTTGCTCGAAGCCGGTCTGAGTTTTTTGGGTCTTGGTGTTCAACCGCCTCTTCCCAGCTGGGGACAAATGCTCAACGAAAATTACGCCTACATCGCCTTTAATAAGGTGCACCTTGCGCTGGCACCCGGCATTGCCATTATGTTGCTGGTTATGTCGTTTAACTTTGTTGGAAACGGGTTGCGAGATGCGTTGGATGTGAAATTATAGGTTGGTGCTGCGCACTATTTCGGGTTTATAGTTAGTTCATGTAGTGCTTCGCACTGTTTATGGTTTATTGTTTATGGTTGGATGCGGACAAGTTCAACCGTATCAAGTCTTTACAGGATATTATTAGTTCATTTAGTGCTTCGCACTGTTTATGGTTTATAGTTAGTTCATGTAGTGCTTCGCACTGTTTATGGTTTATTGTTTATGGTTGGATGCGGACAAGTTCAACCGAGTCTATCCCGATTTTTGCCATTTCTTTCTAATTTGGATAGCTGCTAGGTAAATAGATTTTAATGCGGCATCATCATGAGGGAAGACTTTTTTGTTTCTGGTGTACTATAATACTCCCCACTATTGAACCAAAAGTATAGCAAGTTAAGTTAATAATTGTAATTGGTTTAAAGTCATTTATGCTGCTTGTTTTCTTATGGATTCCAGGTACCTGTAATGGGGTTTTTGTTCTGTTGTGTGATGTGTTTTTTGATTGTAGTAATTGACATACTGTTCAATTCCTTCGTAAAGCTTCAATCCATCATCTGCAGGGTTT
>JBLHHI010000019.1:0-35012 GCA_047614125.1 Bacteroidia bacterium
GCCACGGATGGTATGGCAGCCGCTCTTTGTCATTTTTTCCAGGGGGCAAAGCCAGAAGGTACGGTTTCCAAATCGTATGGGAGCTGGACATCGTTTGTTTCGAACAACCCAGATAAAGTAACCAAGAAAAAATAAAATATTTTCGGCTTAAACAACTAAGTGTTCACGAATGCTCCGTGCGATTTCCTCCATCTCATTGGCTGAGAATTGTTGTTTCTCTTGTGCAAAGTTTATATCTGACACCTTGTTTATAGGTACCAGATGAATATGCGTATGCGGCACTTCCAGACCTATAACAGCAACACCAATTCGCTTACAAGGAACCGCTTTCTCCATGGCCTTGGCCACTTTTTTGGCAAAAACCATTAAGCCCTGCAGTTCTTCATCATCCAAATTGAAGATGTAATCGATTTCAATTTTGGGGATTACAAGGGCATGGCCTTTGCGCAACGGAAAAACATCTAAAAAGGCAAGATATTGCTCATTCTCTGCCAGTTTGTACGCTGGAATTTTGCCGGAAATAATCTTGCTAAAAATGGAAGGCATGATTAAATACTGATTTCCAAAATTTCGAATGGAACAATCCCAGCAGGAACTTGAACTTCAGCCAATTCGCCAACTTTTTTACCCATTAAGCCTTGTCCAATTGGTGATTTAATGGATATCTTACCCGTTTTCAAATCGGCCTCCTTTTCAGCAACAATGGTAAAAGTTACTTCCTTATTTACTTTTTTGTTCATCAAACGAACCTTGCTTAAGATTCCAACTTTCGACAGATCCATAGTAGTGGGATCCAAAATTCTTGAGTTGGCAAGCGAATCTACCAACTTAGATATTTTCAATTCCATCAAACCTTGGGCTTCTTTAGCCGCATCGTATTCCGCATTCTCACTTAAATCTCCTTTGTCTCTCGCCTCGCCTATTTGCTGCGAAATTTTTGGGCGCTCAACGCGCTTTAAGTGCTCAATTTGCTTTTTGAGATTTTCGTATCCTTGTTTTGATAAATAATTAATTTCTGACATAATGCGTCTCTTTGATGCCGATGGTTTATCCATGGTTCTACGTCTTAAAAAAAACAACATTGCACCGGCGTAGCCAGTGCAATGTTGTACAAAGATATAATTTTTTGGATGTCTGTTGTTAAACAGTTTTTCTGCTGATTCGTTTGCCGCTTGTTATTCTATGTTGATTCGAACACCCACAGCATGCGATCCACCAAAAGGATTGCTGTGTCTGTATGAATAATCAATGGCAAAAACGTTTTCGTTCAACTTGCTCAAAGGAAGTTCAATTGAAAAGCCTCCCGATGCACCTGTAAATGCGCTCGTGCGTTCGTTGTAATCAAAGATCTTAGCTTCGTAACCAAAGGCGGCTCTGAGCATAAATATTTCCTTAAAGGCGTATTCAATGCCAGGCGTAAATTGATTTCGAGTATACGAGTTCGAGGTAAAGTTAAAAGCTCCTGTTAAACGGTGATTGTAGGTTTCCTTCGTGGCATCCAATCGAAAATCGAACGATGCACCAATATTAATCAAGGTTGGAAGCCCATAGGCCGCCGTTCTCCACAAATAAGACTGCTGTACATCACTGTTTGGATTGATTGCCTTAAAGGTGATGCCATCACCCGAAAAGGCCGCATCCGGACCAACATTCTTCATGCTGATACCAAACTTGATGTCGTCTTTCTTCAACTTATCCGATTTGTCGCTGGTTTCGGTATACTGAATTCCCGCATCAATGGCAATGCCCGTGGTCTTTGCATTTGGAATGGCTTCCGAATGCACCCGAACCAAAACACCCCCACTAATGGTTGTGGTGAATTTTTTGGCGTATGCCAAGCCTATGTTGGTTAACCTTGGACTAACGGTGCCCAAGCCACCTTCTGGCTGCTCTACGGTGGTTATTTCGATTTCGCCCATGTTGGTTGTCATTACAGACATCCCTAAGACTCCTTCGCCGCCAAGCGACTGTGAAAATCCAAAGGCATTGATGGCTATTCCAGATCCCATCAACCAATTTGTATTAGAAAAATTAAGTTCTGTACTGTGGTTGTACGCCAATCCACCCACGTTGAGGTACATAGACTCCAATCCCCTAACACTACTCACTCCTGCCCAACCCATACCACTTGTTCGTGCCCATGGATTAATCAATAATTGAGTTGCTCCTGCTTGCCCAATCCGATCGGGGTTTCCTGCCATTGCCGTTAAACCGGCTAAACAGAGAACGGCTGCTGTATATATTTTTTTTATCATTTTATTCTTCTTCAATCTTGTTGTGTTTCCTAGAATGAATCTAGATCAAGTTCTCTCATAATACCCATAAACTTAATGATGGTTTCTCCCAATTCGCCAGCATCTACGTGTATTATGTAATTGCCGCTTCCAATGGGTACTCGAGCCGAATTTTTCAAGTCCCACGTAATTTCCGTTGATTCATCATCTTTAATTATACGTTGAACCAAACTTCCATCTACGGTATAGATCGAGATGTTACAAGTTCTTGGCAGATTGGTAATCTTAACCTTATTTTCAACCGGGTTATTCTCGTACGCCGAATACGCGAAGTAGGGATTCGGAACAAGACGTACATCGTCTAAGGCCTTTTTCCCAATCGCGATGTTCTTCTCGGTGTACACATCTTCGGTAGTGAAGCTGTACTTTGGATTATAAGAGTTGGTTGTTGTTGGGCCCGTTACAAAATAACGATAGGGCTTTTTAACACGTAGATTAAATTCTACTCTACTTGGAGGTATTGGCATTCCACCCTCGTCATAGGTCATAGTATATCCATTCGACATATAGGTAGGAATGGCCCACATTGCGTGGTACATCACTTCATTGTTGAGTGTTCTAAAGTACAACTTACGTCCGTTGGCTGCAAGTCGATTCATGTAATCTTGGCAACCATCGTAACGCACTCCTTTTGGGTAGGCCTTGATGTAGTTGGTATCTGTATCCATGATGTAGATGAAGTGACGTCCACCCCACCCAACATAACCTCCAGTACCATAACCTCCTGCAGCATCGTTCGGGTTCCACTTAAGGTCTCGACCGTTATTCTTAGCTTGGTACGAATCCTCCCCTAAGATGATATTTAATCGTTCTCCGGTTTCAAGGTTGATGGCATAGCCTGGGAACCAAGTTCTACCTTGTTCTCCGGCTACTTCGTTGCCATTAATATCGAGCGATGCATGTTTTCTAATTTCAAATTTCTTGGCACCACCTTCGTTCAATCCGGCTTCTTCACCCAATTCTAAAACCAACACTTGCGACCACATACTCTTATCTGGCGTGATTACTAAATCAACACTGGATAGGTTCTTTAAAGTAGCATAATCACCGTTGCGTGCTGTTTTTAAACTGTCTTCAAAACCGATACCTTGAATGATTTGATTACGTCCATATGCTGGTGGAAGCGGTTCTGATGGATTAGCTCCCCATATGTTTCTAGCAGCCAATCGATATGGAGCAATTCGGCCATCCCAAATCTTTTCGTACACTTCAAATTGATCCATAGAAGCATTTAGATTATTGAGGTAATCATGTGCGGCATCGTTGCGATCTGCTCCGGCTGAGGCTCCGTTTCTTCCGGATCGAATCCAATCAAACATAAAACCATTATCCACATCGCCAACTGCCGTGAGCCATTGCTTGCTGTTATCTTCCCAAGTAACGTTCCAAGAAATCAGCCCATTCGATTCGTCATCCGCATCTCCAGGGTTTGGAACTTGAGTAACGGTAACGGCCATTCCCCAATCTTTCAAGGCATCACCTGTACTTAACTTAGTAATAAGCTGCTCATTTTCGTAATCAATGTTGTAATCTGAAAAAACCGTGTCTGTAGTGACTCCCGTAGAAAAATCGTTGTGGGTCCTTGTTAAAATCCAACGTGTATTAGCAGCCACATTGCCACTTAAACGGACAATAAAGTTGGGCTTTGGCTCTTCTATTAAGGTCAATTCGAAATTCCCTTTTGGAACTTTCAATGGATCAACAACAGTAATGTTAACCGGACCACGGCCTATTTCATATTGTGGGTGTGCCATAAATCCACTCGCCAAAATTTCAGAAATACTTTCTTCGGTTAGCTGCAAATCAACCCCGCCGTTGCCAGTCCCATCAATTCGGGTAAGTTTTGGTCCAGACCCGTACGATCCTCGCGCCAATGTTCCATTATCAACCGATTTGGTTGAATGTGGAGTTAAACTAAATTGTTGAATGCTTCTTCCAGCTAAGTACTCCTGTGTTGGGTGACCCGGTAATGCTCCGTATGCCAATACCATGAAGTAATACGTTTTGTTGTTTACCAAGGTTTTATTACTTCCCGTGGCAAATACATCGTCGGTAATCGATATCGAATGCACCAACCCATTATTTGGTCCATCCACCATTAACTTTGGAAGAGGTTGACCTAATACTTCATCGAACGGCTTGTTTACCAATCGAGTAATACTGTCTTTTAAGTCGGCAACAAAAATTTCGCGAGCCTTATCAATGTTGGTCAAATCTCCCGTTCCTACGGTTGAGCTGGCCAATTGATAAACTCGGTACCCTTGGAATCGATACACATAAGGTATGCCATCAAATATGGTAACTTCCTCATATGCTTCTGTTTCTTTGGTTTTATTAAACAATAAGATGGCTTGATTTGCTAACTCTCGCACTTCAACAATTGGCGCACTTGGCCCATCTAAGATATCGAAACAGTTATCAAATAATTCTTGTGCTTTTCGGCTACTGGCTTTTAATAAGTCGAGTGAACCCGTTGCTCCACCTGAGCTAGCTTTGGCCCAAACAACACCAACGGTGATCTTGTTTACCGCACCAGGCTTCAAGGTAAATGAACCTGAACTTTGTATAAAACGTCGATCGGCCGCGGTATTCCCGGCAGTTCTTTCGGTCCAGTTTTCCGGGTATTTAGGATCCGTGGTTCCTGGGAACATGTAATTAGTGTATCGACTTCCCGTTCTCCCAGTACCTCCATCATTCGTAATTCGATCTCCATTCTTCCATAAACCACGTAAGAAGTTATAGTAATGAATGGGTGAAGATGGGTTGCCATAATTCGTGAAATCATTATCGTAGTACACAAACTTCGACATGCCCAATTGCAACAAGGTATCAACACCATTAATGGTTGTATCTTTTTTAGGCCCTTCAAAGAAATCAACACCAATCGAAGGTGGATTTAAACCGTAGCCCAAAATTCCTTCGTCATTATCGTCTCCATTGTAGCAAAAGCCAAGACTCAATCCAACGTCACATCCAACGTAGTCATCCGAATAGTTTCCCAAATCAGGATCTACCCACTGGCCAAAGTATGTTTTAGTTAGTTGCGTATTTCCTCTATTGATAATTCGAGTGGTGTAAAAGGTCATGTTATTGATCTCGTCGTTCGTTGCGTACGCAAACGCTGTTGTTTGCAATTCAACACCTATGGATTGACCTTGAGTTTCGGAGTGAATATTCCCTCGATCGTTGTAAACAAACCAAAGCATTTGGTCGGGCTGATCGGTGGGACCATTTTTCTCTCGAGCAATGGTTTTACCTCTACATTCGGTTTGAAGTACGGGATAATCTCCTTGCTCTGGCTCATAAACGCCGTTCTGGTTCTCGTCGAAATATGGCGCCAATTGGAATGGATCATTCAACCCACGCCCATTTCCTGGCCAGTTTTTAATATTGTCTTTTATGGTTGTAAGCGTTCCATCTTCGAAGGCAGCTCTGTGGTCTTCTATTTCTTCACGCGATACTTCGTATATCTTGTCGTACGATTTACATCGTGCTGAGTTTGTCGAAGAAGTAACTGTATCCAGTGGTCCGGGCCAAAAATCAGATCCGCCCTGACGATACGTCATTGCCGCGAGCTTCAATACCCCTTCGTCTTCTCCACCAATCCATATGGCACCAGCAAACAATGAATTCTTGCGAACTGCGTTCAGATCGTTTAACTTAGGAATTTCGTAGCGTGCGTTGGAAAGATCCCACCACATATCGCCGCCATTCAAAATTCGAGTTCGAACGTTGTTTACGTCCAAATCAGCTTGAGCAGAGGCTGGTTCACAATCCGATGCATATTTCATCAACCGATTGGAATGCTGTGTTTCTCCCTTTGTTTGGGATGGGTTTGCAGTACCCTTAGGAACGTTCTCTTTTGCAGAAACCTGAACACTTAAAGCCAATGCTAAGGCTGCTATTCCAATGTATCTCATTCTATATCTATTCGTCTTCATTTGTTCTCTATTAAGTTGGTTTATCGTTAAAAGGACATGCGTACACCCAATCTAGCTAGTCTTGGAGTTCCATAATTTCCTTGGTTGTTCATTTTAATGCTGTATAAATCAATGAAGGATTGTTGACTGATTTGTTCAGCAACGTATGCTCTCCCTTGTGGCGAGTTCAAATATCCATCATCGTTTGGCAATCCGGTATAACCGTATACCCCGTCAATAATTTTGTTGTTAAGCAAGTTTTGCACCCATAAAAAAACCGTAATCTCTCTTCGATCTACTCGGTATGCTTTGGGGTTGTTCTTTTTAATCACAAAGACCTTTTGAGCATTCATATCAATTTTAAACTGCCATGGAAGGCGGCTACCAAATGGATTGCCATCCAGGAAAGAACGCTGTACACGACCTAAGTCGGATTGTGCGGATGAAATGGCGATGCCTTGTTTTGAAAACGGTGCACCTGACTTTGATGTAGCAATAAAGTTAACACCTGAATTAGCAAATACTTTCTTTCCTCCCCAAATTGGGCCCTTATAGTTGCGTTCATCTTCGAATCGATAATCTAAAATGGCAACGATTTTGTGTCGAACGTCAACATCCAGCGGATACAACGAACGTAGGTTTGGCTGGTTGGCAGCAATCAACGCCGACTGAGAGTTGATGTTGGATCCCGTACCATCTGCAAACAATAATGCGTAGTTGGCCGACAATGAAACACGTCCTTCACCACGCAATTCGTATTCTGTTCTAAACGACTTGGTAGTCGAAAAATCGATGTTCGAATAGGTGTTATAGGTTACGGGATATGCATGGTACAATCTGATTAAACCAAAGTCGTTTCTGGTTTCGGCATATGATGCAATAATGCTCAACGCTGAATTGTCGGATAGTTTTTGCTTAAACCCAATCTCGTAATTCGTACGAACTCGTGGTTTCATATTTGCGTTACCAATAGTTCTAGACTGAGATGCTTCTAAGAAATAGTACTCATTAATTGGAGTAAAGGTAATTCCATCTTGAGGACGTTGAGCCAATACGTCGTAGTTGGCAAAGAATTGCGCTTCAGAGTTAATTGGGAATGAAAACCAAACACGTGGCAGAACATTTATTTGTGGATCGTAATCCTTAAACGATTCTTTTACCAATTCTTGGGTTTGCCCGTCTACCAAATAAGGTTGGATTTGACCTCCAGTTTCATTGGCAATTAAATCTGGTGTAGACAAAACGTTACCGTTTGCATCGTACCAAGTATTTTCTTTTCTGTATCCCAATATTTCGGATGGAGTTTCAGAACTGTTTACATAAACCGCATAATCATCGCCTATTCCTGCAGGATGCTCAATTACTCTTCCTTGCAACTCAGCAACTTCTCCGGCTGTTTTTATTGGATATAATGAATATGGGTCTTTCAACACGAATTGATTGGCATCGAAACGCTCTATTCGAACACCCACTCTAAAAATCAAATCCTTAAAGGCAAACTTATCTTGCAACCAAGCGGCGCTGTAAATAGGTGAAAATGACCCAACCTTTCTGTTTTCAGGGTCGTATAAAAATTCCGCCAAACTTGGTCGAACGCGATCTCGCTCTCCTTTGTGATTGTATCCGTAATAGCTAACGTAGCTATTACCGTTATTCCAAAGATCATCTGCGCTAAACATATTGATGTCAAAGTCTTCTGGCGACAATGCATTCACATCGATGAAAGAAGATTGCGTATACGGATTACCATATACATCTGTTCGACCTTCGTCGATTAATTTTTGTCGCAAGTTTTTGTCAAAGGCTTTTTGACCATCCAAATCAATTCGAGTTTCGTAGTAAATGGTATCTAAGAATCGGCCATTTTCGTCGTATGCATGAATTCCTCCAACCGTGTATTCTCCTGTTTTAAACCTATCGAGCGTTAAAATGTGACTGTTTGCCAATTGATTCATGAGGGTCCATAATCCCGAAGCGCCCAATGAATACCCGCTGGCTAAGTTCTGCTCATAGGTAATACCAAATTGCAAATCGTGTTTGTTTTTCAAATTCAAACTGGCTTCTCCCATCGCATATGCACTAAATCGCTCGTACTGACTTTTTGAAAAGTTCGCTGGATTAGTGCCTGGGTTTAAGAAAAGTGAGTACGTGTTTGGAATTGAATATCCATTTAAGACACCCAAACCTTCAAAAATCTGATTGTCGCTAAAAATGGTTCGTCCTAAAGCATCCGCATTGTTAAAGAAGTTGGTTGTGTACGCCGTTCTTTCCGGATTGAAATTGGCAGCATTGAAGGTAATTAAAGTATCCGTATAACCGCCCAACTCCCAATATCCACGTCGTTGTACAGTGTCACCTTTTTGATCAATGAACGAAGAAGAAGTGTTGTTGTAATTGTAATATGGAGTACGGTAGTGATTAAACTCCCCAATGTATCCATAATTAAAAAGGTCGTCGCCATGCACGGAGTGCGAAGTATTGTTTAACGACGTTTGATAATCGATACGTACGGTATAAAATGCATCTGAAATAAGCGATTTCGTAGCCGTTTCTTTATCGTTGGGGTCAATGCTTCTCAAACGCTGAGTAAATTTAATGTAGCTTCTATAGGTTTGAGAAATGCCAACTGCGTTTTGCTTGTAGTTCATAAGGTAGTGTGGACGGCTGTATGAATTTCCATCCGAGTAATTACCACTTCCAAAAAAGGTAATGGTTGTATTCTTGTTCGGCTGATATTCTAACTTAGCCTGTAATGATCCCGCAAAAACATCTACATTTCTTCTTGCTTTTTCATTAACAATATCGCTGTTGGTTAAAAACGTACTTGCCGGCACAAATCCACTTCCTTGTGGGTTAGCCACCAATGGGTTGGCTGTAATTTCGGCCAACTTATCATCGTTCACTACGTACACTCCACCGTATTGTGGGCTTCCGTCTTTAGCATAGGTAAAGTCGCCCGATAACTGGAATCCCAACGCCACGTATTCTTCAGCACCGCCACCTTTGTTTTTAATCCAAAGTGGCCCAGACATATAGCCTTGTGCGTAATTGTAATTGTATGGATCGAAGGCGCTTGAGGTGATTACCTCTAATGATTTTCTAAAGTAACGAGAAGGCCCCTTAGTGGTAATAGATATAGCTCCCCCTGTAAAATCTCCGTATTGTGCCGGAATTCCCGATTGGATAATATCCACCTGACTTTGGGCTCCTTGCGGAAGAGATGAGGATCCAATTACAGGAACACCATCAATAAAAACTCGAGTAGCATCCGTTCGCTGACCCAAGAAACTCACGTTCCCATTTCGATCTTGGTTGGCAGCAGAAGAGGTAGCCGCTAAAGCCCCAATGCTTCTCGTTCCAAGCTTTACCAAATCTTTATCTGTAAACGATTTCTGATTTTTATCCTTTTCTATCAAGTTGGTTCGATAAATCGTAACCTTAGCCTCCTTTAGAACTTCGCCATCTTCGTTGGCATACATCTCGATGTTTACATATGAAATGTTGTTTCCCGAAACCGTAACACCAGTCATTTTAGCATCTTGGTAGCCAATAAAGGTGGCTACAACGCTATATTCTCCTGGTTCTAAAGCTTTTATGTAATAATCTCCAGACTCTTCCGAATATCCACCGCCTTTACCAATTCCGTCTTTGGTAACCAAAATATTCACAAAGTCGAGCGGTGCCTTGGTCTTCGCGTCAATCACCTTGCCCCGGATTTCTCCGAAGTTCGATTGCCCACTTGCCATAATGACGCCGGTACAAACCATCAAAACCACCAGGTAGAACTTTTTAATCATATCAGAACTGTTATACGTTTTACTTTTCATTAATCGGCGAAAGCTACTTAACTTTCTATAAAAGTGCAAAAAAAGCATTTTATATTACATTTTGCTCAACCGAATCAAAACTGTTTATATGTAGTTGGTCTCGTTTAAAGCAAAAAAAAATTTGTTAACCAGAACTTCCGAAATTCGCTCATACGATTCAACCGACCACCCGCCAATATGTGGGGTAATAATCACATTGCTCATAGCATTTAGCTCACTGAGTTCAAGCTTTTGTTGCATGGTAAGATTTGCTAAGTTTTCATTTTCCAGTACATCGGCACCAAAGTGGCTGATCTTACCCATTTTCAGGCCTTCCAACACTGCCGATGTATTCATAATTCCACCTCTCGAAAGGTTCATGAGAACAAAGGGACGTTCCATTTTTTGAATGAAACTCGCATTGATCATCCCACGTGTTTCATTCATTAATGGCACATGAAAAGACAGAATATCTGACGACTTAATCACCTCATCCTGACCAACTTCATTTACATGAGAAAATCCTTCAGTATAATCCGACTTGTATTTATCGTAAGCCAACACCTGGCAATCGAAGCCTGCTAAGCGTTGAGCAAAGGCGCTGCCCGTATTGCCAAAACCAATGATGCCAACCGTTTTTCCTTTAATTTCAAATCCTCGGTTGGATTCTCTATTCCATATTCCACGAACAACTTCTCGATTCGATTGAACGATGTTGGAACTCAGCCCAAGTAAGATACCTAAGGTCTGATCGGCCACAGCATCTTTATTTGCTTCACCACAATTTATCACAGTTACACCAAGTTCTTGGGCCGCTGCCACGTCAATATTATCCATACCTGAACCAGCACGCGCAATCAATTTTATGGATGGATTATTTACCATCAACGTTCTGCTAACGTCAATCTTGCTACGCAAAACTAAGGCCGTATGCCCTTTCAAAGCAGCATCCACTTCGCTTGCTTTTAGTTGAGGCATGTAAGCGTAAACCACTCCATACGTTTGCAACTTCTCCATAAAGCTTGGATGCAAGTCGTCAATAATTAATACGTTGTGATTCTCACTCATCTTGGGTTCTATATCAAACTTAAGCTTATTATTCTGTTCAAAACATTTTGTTTTACCATTGTCCACGTTCATTTGAGAAACGGGATTAAATATTTTAAATATCCATCATCGGCTAAAAATCCATCTTCAACCCGATTTGTATATTTCTTGGGCTGCCAAAGTTATTTGGGTTATCCAATCTAATTTTATATAACTGAGTAAACGTTTCTGCGTCAATCTGATTTCTTACCTGTTGCTGCCCAACGGGTGAATTTAAATATCCATCATCAGACGGCAGACCTGTAAACGAATAAACATTACGAATTAGTAGGGTATTTAATAGGTTGGCAGCTGAAACATACATCCGAATCATATTGTGTTCATTTACCATAATTCCTTTTTCAATACGTAGGTCTACTTGCGTTGCCCAGGGCATTCTATTTCCAAACGGATTTCCTTTTATCTGTGACCGCTGAACAACGCCATTGGCGGCTTGCGCGCCCGTTATTGGAGCCTGAATGGAAGTGTAAGGATTGCCAGAAGAAGCATTTAAGGTAGCCGACAAAAATGTGTTTTCAAAGATTGATTCAGCCCAACCTTTGGGCCCTTGATACGATTTCTCCCGACCAAAATTATACACCACATAGCCTTTAAACGTGTGTCGATTTTCGAAAGACAATGGATATAAACTCCGTAAGTTCGGCTGACCGCTTTGAATCAAGGATGCCGCAGAATTTACATTCGACCCAGTACCTTCCGCAAATTGCATGCTGTAACTTCCGTTCAAGGTTAAGTGATTATCCATGTGGTTAAATTCTACCGTATATTGTTGGATGGTGGCCACATCGATGTTGCTGTACGTTGTATAAGAATACGGATAGGCTTGCTCGATGCGATATTGATTAAAATCGTTGCTGAGCTGTGCATAATTGGCAACCAATTTCATGGAAGCATGAGCTCCAATAAGTTGGCTTAAACCAATGTTATAATCTGTTTTAACCCGTGGCTTCATATCTGGGTTTGGAAGAACTCCAGAAATGTTGCTCTGCATAAAATAATACGTGGAATAGGGCAAATAGGTTTGAGAAGCCGCTGGCTGTTGTGCTAACTTATCGTAGCTCACAAAGAGTAGGCTTGTTGAATTTATTGGAAAGGAGAACGACAACCTTGGCAAGATCAAATTTTGCGGATTGGAAGTACGGAAAGAAGCGGTACTCAATTCTTGATTTTCTGGATCAATTAAATAGGGTTGTATTCGTCCGCTTGACGATTTATTGGCCAGTAAAGATGGATCGGATATGGTGTTGCCATCGGCATCATACCACTGCGTTCCGTTTCGGTATCCAACAATGTTGGTGGGCGAATTAAAATCATTTACATATACTACGTAATCCGATTCAATACTTCCCGGATGATGCACTGGTAAGCCTTGCAATTCGCTAACCTCTCCAGCGGTATGAGCTGGATTTATGAGAAATGGATCTTTTAACACATATTGGTTGCCATCGTAACGTTCAAATCGAAAGCCCATTCGAACAATCAAGTTTTTATAAACGAACTTATCTTGCAGCCATGCGGCACCACGTATAGGAGCAAAGGCATCGATGGTTCGATTCTGCGGATTGTTTAAGAATTGTCCAATTCCCGATCGGCCCTTTGTTCTATTTCCCAAATGATCGTAGCCGCTGTACGACACGTAGCCGTTTCCGTTGTTTAACAATTCATCGGCACTAAACATGCTTAAATCAAACGTTTCTGGAGAAAGAGAATTCACATCAATCCACGATGATTCATTAATTTTTTGGCCATCCGCATCGGTATATCCACTTTGAATGAGTTTTTGCCGCAGTGCTGCATCAAAATGAGTTTGTTGAGATCCTTGCACTCCTGGAGCATAACGAACACTATCAATAAAACGACCTTGTTCATCAAAGCTTAGGGTGGGATTGTTCCGATCGAGCGGATTGATGTGACTGTTAACCAATTGGGGCATGATTTGCCACAAACGGGCTGCTGACAGCCCATAATAACCCGACTTATCCTGGATGAAATTGACCCCGAATTCAACATCATGTTGAATTTTCTGATTGTTGAATGGATGAATGGCCGCTTCGGTATAAGCTGTAATTCCAAAACGCTCCTCGAATGATTTATTATACGAGCCATAAACAGTACCTGGAAGGGCATACAATGAATAAATGAGTGGTAGGTTATAACCATTCAAAATACCTCCACCTTGCACCAGCTTCGACATGGAATTTTGACCGTTCTGTTTGTCGAATAAAAATTGTGTGTAGGCCGAGAGTCCTGCATTTCTGGCATCGGGGGTGAAACTCATTAATGAATCCCGATAACCCGTTAACTCCATGTAGTTTTTAACTGTGTGTTGTTTTCCATTCTCATCGGTATACGTAATGGGTTGGTTTTCGGTGTACCCATACACCGGAATTCGTTTGGTATTAAATGCCCCTACATAGCCATAGCTAAAATAATCATCCTGGTGATTTGCACTTTGAACTACGTTCGAATTTGTCTGATAATTTAATTCCACCGCGTAAAAGAGATTGCTCAACCAATGGTCTCTTTCATAGTTGCGTTCTCCTAAATGATTGTATTTGGATTTTAAAGCGTGACTAAAATTTATTTGGCCGTTGTAAAAATGAGCCTGCTGTTCTGGATTTTCAGCACGGTTCAACAATACGTTGTTATTCAAGGCTAAGCGGCGTTGCACATAGTTGTACGATTGGATAAAGTCGATCCCAATATTTGGCGTTGGATTGAAGGTTAACTTGAGTTGTGCGTACCCATCGTGCCGCTGAGCATTGGGTCGTGCATCTGTGGTTTTTAGATCACTGGTGCGGATAAAATTGGCGGCAGGCACGTATCCTCCAACTATTTCGGAGCTTGTAAGCGGGTTATTAGTAAGGTGCTGGATGGTTTGATCCGTACCCGTATATGTGGTGCCCGCAGCGGGCGAAGGATCTTTTTGAAACTGATAGTGCGCTAAGAAACTGTAGCCCAACACCAACTTCTTACTCCCTTTGTTATCATATTCTCGACTAATTAAGGCTCTTGAAGTATATAATGAAAGTAGGTTGTGATGGTAGCCGTTAAATGGGCTGGAACTTTGCAATTGAATTGTGTTCACCTTTGATGTAGAAATCACCCTAGATCGAAATTGAATACCCCCTCCGCTAAAACCGCCGTATCGAGCAGGTATGGCTTGATCTAGAATCGCAATGTTTTCCAAACCCAGAACGGTGGGCGGCATTGGCCCGAGCATGGGGATGTTTCCATCCGACATGCCAGAAGTTGATCCCGGTCTGTTTGGACCAACAACCAATTCTCCATCTATCAACTTTACACCCGGCTTAATGAGGATGATTTGGGTTGGATCTATGCTGGGAAGATCCGGTAATGAGTCAAAACCTGAAGTGGGTTCAGAAGCAATTCGTATTACAATAGGTTTAAGGGCTACATCATTTTCTATTACAAAATTGAAGATTTCTTGTTTCTGAATACTCATAATTGCCATAAAGCTATCGGATGAAACCGTTGTGGCCAGTAAGGTGTATTTGCCCGGATTGATTTGCTTAATTTGGTAATTTCCGGCTTCATCAGATGCTGTTATGTACTTCGTTTCACCATCGCTTAATAGTTGGATGTAAACGCCTTCCAACTCTGTATCATCCGGTGCTAAAATCTGACCCCGTATTTCGGCATACTGAGCCAAAGCCAGCTTCGGACTAAAAAAAAGTGCCATTAGAAAAAGGCTGGTTAAGAGAATGGGTAGGTTTGTGGTACGTGCTCGTTTCATAGTGGTTACAATTATTAATGAACCCAAATGTATTGGAGCAAACCTCCAGTTACCAGCTACTTTTAACCATCAGAGGTTTGAACTTTACCAACGGGAGGTTTTTGTAATTATCGCAGTCAAGCTAGTAGATTGCCTTGCAACCTATTTGCATGCAACAAATCAATAATCCTGCGTTCCAATCAACGACACCTGATCCCCAAAAAATTGTTTCGCCATTGCCTCAAAAGATTTGGTATAATCCGATACATAGAAACGATCCACCGGAGCATCTTTGGATTTTTCAGCACCGGTCGATGAGAACTGTTTAACAATCAAACGCGCAATTAATTCTGGAGCATCCACCAATAATATTTTGGATCCTAAAAAATCTGCAATCTGATCTTTAATCAATGGATAATGCGTACAACCCAAGACCAATGCATCCAAATCAGCAGGTAATTGTGAGAGGTATTGTTGGATTACTGTTTCTGCAATTGAATCGTGTACAAAACCTTCCTCAATCATTGGTGCCAAAAGAGGTGTAGCCAATTCGAAGACTTGCAGCGTGCCTTTCTTCTCCAACAACTTTTTCTCATAAATGTGACTAAACACGGTTTGCCGCGTTCCAATTACTCCAATGTTATTTAGTTCTGGATTGGCTATAATAAAGTCAACCACCGGGTCAACAACATTAAAACAGCTGTTCAACGATGTTGGAAGAATTTTGGGTGTTAAAACCGATGAGGCAGTATTACATGCAACAATTAGATCTTGACAGCCCTTTTTAACCAGAAAGTTCGAAATTCTTGAAATGTATTCTTGTATAGCTTGGGCAGATTTGTCGCCGTACGGAAGGTGTGCTGTATCGCCAAAATAAATCAGAGGGTGATTTGGCATGGCCTTTTTAACTGCCGCTGCCACCGTTAATCCCCCAATACCAGAATCAAATATACCAATTGGACTTCCCAAGGTTGTGCTTTAAAGTTGCGCAAAATAAAACGGCACCAACTAAGTTGATGCCGTTCAAATTTAATGTTTCTTATATAGAACTTTATTGTAAGTTCAATTTAGCCTTCATTGCAGTCATTAAGTCGTGTGCTGGATCGCCGTAAATCAGTCCGCCTCCATCGCTCGAATCGAAGACGTAGGTATAGCCCTTCGACTTTGCAACTTCTTCTATTTTGAGTTTCAAGTCTTTTATAACTGGTTCTAACAATTCTTCCTGCTTTTGTTGCAACTTTACATTTGCTTCTTGCTGCTTCGTTTGATATCTGCGTTGAATTTCGGCAAATTCTTCTTCACGCAATTGCGTAATGTCCAGATCTTTAGTTGGATTTGCCTTCCAATACGCCCGCTTATCTTCGAGTTCTTTTTCAATGGCCTGCAACGAATATTGATATTGCTGCGATAAATTCAATAACCGCATTTCAATGCTATCCACTTGTGGCAACATCTCAATCAATTCTGCAGAATTAACATGGGCGATCTTTACCTGCCCAAAGCTGGTGGAAAACATGCTCGCGAAAAGCGCTCCTGTCAGCAATACTTTAAATACTTTCATATTTTACTATTTATCTATGTGTTTCTAATTATTTGTTACGATTCAATGGGATTAAAGTTTCCTTTAAACAGCGATTTAGTCTTGGCCTGGTAAATTATCTGGATTTGCGTTCTTTCGTTCATCGAGAGACGTGATACCTAATTCGGCCAATACCTCCCCACTCTTGTCGAACCGAGCATTGGAATAAAGCATAACCAAGTCTCCGGATTTATCCAGAATAAAGTCGAGTGCCTCCCGTTTTGCCACTTTTTGAATGGCATCAAAAACTCGATCTTGAATGGGTTTAATCAGTTCTTCGCGTTTCTTAAAAAGCAGGCCTTCGTACCCAAATTTTTCTTGTTGAACTTTGGCTATTTCCCGTTCCTTGGCAACAATTTGAGCTTCGCGTTGTTTCTTCTGATCGTTGTTCAGCAATACTTCCTCGGCGTTAAACTCTTTATACATGCTGTCGAGATTCCTACGCATACCTTCAATTTCCTTTTGCCACTTAGCGGCCAACTCATCAATTTGCTTCTGTGCCGATTTGTAATCTGGAAGTTGGCTTAAGATGTATTCCGAATCTACGTACGCCCATTTTTGAGCATACGACTTCGTATTTGCCATCGTGGTTACCAAGATAAGGGTTACCATGCTGAACCGAAAAAATGTCTTTTTAAATATTTTCATTGTTATAATTTACTGAGATAATTTCAAATACTATTCCAAAACCTCTTTCATCCTTTAATCTCAGCAAAGCTGCAAACATAGGCATTTTTTGATTTTTGGATTTGGCTATTTTATAATTTTACATTGTACATTAAATTGAACATGCTAATGCTGTAAATAAATCGGCCCAGTCATAATTTTGTTGCTCACATTTAGATCGCGATCCGCAATTTGCATGAAACATTCTATGGTGTCTGGATATAAATAATTGGGAGTGGCATCCAACCGAATGTCAATAAAACCACTGATTTTTTTATTCTTCCCCGTTGGCGTTAAATTCGGTATGCGCTGATTAAAATCGGTCGTATCTGAAGTACCCGGAAAATAGATGTCCTGATACCCACTACCTTTTCTTTCCTTAATGGATATGAATAAATTGTTGTTAAATGGACTTCCACCGTTAAACGGAGGAAATGTATCGGCATCGGTAAGTCCAATATCCCCATCATCATCCGCGTAACTAATGGTTAATATCAACAGAGAATCTTTTTGATCCAAGTCTTTTAAGACCTCATATCCAACAAAGCTGATTTCAGGAGTGCGCTTTTCAACATCATCCGATGGTCCACAACTCCACAATCCAAAACTGAGTAAAACAAGCACGACCAAAACGCAGCTTCCATTTGGCGATGTATTACTTTTGAACTTTGTGAAACTTCCCATTGACATTAATCAAATTTTTTCGGTCGAAAACCATCAGTTTAACGAGTTGGCCTTAAAAATATTTCATTTCCAAGCCGAGCAAAACGAGGTGTATAAAACCTATCTAACACACTTACAAATTAAACCAAGGGATGTTAGAAACGTATCGGAAATTCCTTTTTTACCCATCGACTTTTTTAAAACGCATTCCATTCACTCGGTTCCAATACCTGCATCTACTCCCTTTTTTCAGAGCAGTTCTACCACCAAAACAGGGGTGAGCACTCACTACATGCCCAAATCAGAAATCTATAGGCAATCATTTGCAACCAGCTTCCATCAATGCTTTGGCAATCCTGCAGATTACTGCATCGTAGCTCTTTTACCCAATTATCTCGAACAACAACATTCATCGTTGGTGTATATGGTTAGCCACCTCATTGAGCAAAGTTTAGACCCCGACAGTGGTTTTTTCTTACATAACACCGACAAACTCATTGAAGCAATACGCGCAAAACTCCATCAAAAAAAGAAAGTTCTCTTATGGGGTGTTACCTATGCCTTGTTGGACTTGGCTCAAACAAAACCCTTTAAAAATTTGGAGAATCTAACCATTATAGAAACCGGTGGAATGAAAGGCAGGAGAAGAGAAATGGTTCGAAACGAAGTTCATGAACTATTAAAATTGGGTTTTGGTGTTGATCAAATTGGATCTGAATACGGAATGACCGAACTTTTTTCACAGGCCTACAGCCAATCAAACGGATTCTTTACTTGTCCTCCATGGATGCGGGTTCAACTTCGAAACATCGATGACCCATTTTCGACCGTTACTGCTGGCAAAAGCGGTGGAATAAATGTCATCGATTTGGCAAATCTCACTTCCTGCAGCTTTATTTCAACTTCCGATATCGGACGAATGCATAAAGATGATAAATTTGAAATATTGGGAAGATTTGATCACAGCGATGTGAGAGGCTGCAACCTTTTGGTACAATAATTCCAACATGATTTCAACGAACTTGAAACTAGTATTCATTACAACCGCCTTTTTAATGGTAAATCTAGGTGCGTTTGCCTTTCAAGACACCATTTTGGTTGAACGTGCGCCAGCATATTTTAGACTTTCCTCAGGATCAAAGTTTTACAAGAAGCCCCAATTTCAAATCGAAAGTGGAAAGGCTCAACTTTGGAGCAATTCCACCAAAGCTTCTCCTTTTCTTGGCTTGGGTTTCGACTTCGTTTTATTTGAAAAAAGCAAGTGGACCAACACGTGGTTGTTGCGCACAGATCTTGGTGTAACCGCATATAGGTACGAGATGTTTGGCAGCTTAGATCGAGATGAATTTAGCTTAGATGATGATGTGCGTTGGTCTCTATCCAGTACTCTTCCATCATGGGAGGCGGGTGCATCACTCCTTCGACAACAAGTTTGGAGAGAAAAATCGAGGATATACTTCGGGCTTGGCATTACGGCTCAAAGCATCGAATTCGATAAAATTGATTTAAATGCATCGGCGGTTGTAATTCGAAATGGAGTTCCAAAACATGAATCCATCATATCTCATGGATTTAATGGCGGCTTTGAAACCAACCCTAGAAGTAAATCATTTAACACCATCATCCGCGTTGGTATAAGCCATGTTTTGCCCAATCAAAATCAATTGCAATTTGGATTGAGAATAGTTCCCGCGAACAACGATCCGGTAACGGAAAGCTTTGACATCAACCTTGGGCCTTCTGCCAACATTGCCCTTAGCAAAAGCTATTTTGGATTTGAAATGAGCTACTCATTCAATTATAATTACAAGGAATTTCGTTAAATCGAGGCTTACTTCACCTCTAAACCTGAGTTCGATTCATATTTTGAATTTTAAAAGATTAATCAAACTCAGGTTCTAAAGAAACAACCTCATCTCCAGCCTGGTACGGCAAATAGGTGATGATAAACTGAAACATTTCATCGGTTGTACGCATGCCGGCTCCAGATTTATCGTAACGCTCGGTTACTTTTCTTGGCGGATCGAACGGATTGTTTTTATTAGCCGATGTATTATTGAACGTGGCTTCAACCACAATCACAGATTGTGCTGGAATTTTTAACATGGTTTGATATGTATAAAAGTATTGCCATCTAAAATCCCATCGATTGATGCGTATGAGCGGAATGGTATCGGAATTGGGAGTTACAGCATACGACACAATTCGCTGACCCAACAAATGCATGTGCGGATTTACCGTTAGTACACTAATATCATTCGGTATCCGAAAGCTGGTTTTAAAGGTCATTACGGTATCGGGTAGAATAACCAAGGGTGGCAAAATCGGACTCACACCATTGGTACCCAACATCAATTCGCTGGTTGGTCGGGTGGGCCTGGTAGCGCTAAAAAATAGGTTGTAATGCGATTTATCGACGGCATCTTTTTGAATGGGTGCATAGTGGATATCGTTTGCAACCAATGCCGATTGCCGATTGATCTTAAATCCACCAACCCCCTCCGGATATATCGTTCCAATTACTCCAGGAAGATAGTTAACGGCGCTGTGAACTCGTTCTGGCTTGCTCCCATCGTCGTTAAAAAGACGCAGCGACTCAAACGCTTCCAAGTACGCCTCTGGGTGCTGATCCTCGTCGGCTACATAGGTGCCATATCGAACATCGGCTTTTTTATCATCATCGTAATTGAGCAAGTGACCATTCAAGTGGTGAACTATTTGATCCTTTCCGGGCACAAATTCAATGGCTCTTATAAAAGTATCTTTCGGAAGAACAATGGGAGATTTAACCACAAAAAACTTGTCTCTATTGTTTCCTTCAATTTCGATGGGTTCGAGGTAAATGGTTAAATCGGGCTGACCTAAGTTCGATAAATCATGAAACTTAGGCAAAGCTCTTAACTGGGCCGAGTCTCCAAATAAGCAGTCTTGATCTACCCATTTTCGAATCGTTCTTCGCTCCAAGTCTGTTAAAACGTTTTCGCCAATAAAGTGGCTGTAGCTCGGATCGGCAGGCCATGGCGGCATAATTCCATCCATTACCACCTTGGCAATGGTTTTCTTTTTCCGAATTACTTCGTTGTAGTCCGTAAATGAAAAAGGGGCTGTTCCGTTGGGCCTATGGCAGCTCAAGCAATGATCGTTTATGAGCGGTGCAATGTGTTTGGTGTAGGTTACGTAAGGAGGCAATGCCTCATCGCCCATTATTCCTTTTTTTAAGAATCTAAAAACCAGCAGCGTGCATACGAGTGAAAGCGTTAGAAGTAGAAATATTCGCTTTTTGGATACCGGTTTAGCCATAGTGCAAATTTAAGGTAGTTGTGGGAATTTTCCCCGAGCTGAAGCACGGGGTTATTCATAACCTGAGTTCGATTAATCGTGATCGAGTCTATATCCACCGAGTACAAGCACGGGTTTATTCATACCGTTTTCTAAAAGTTGTTGTAATCCACACAAATCCATCAAAATCAGTAATTTCGTCCAGCACAAATGATTTTTAACTCCGGCGTATTTCTTGCTTTTTTTGTGGCCTTTTACGTGCTCTATTGGTTTATAAATCAGCGCGGTACGGTTACTATTCGCAACATATTCCTTCTTCTTAGCAGCTACATCTTTTACGGGTATTGGGACGTGCGCTTTTTAGCGCTCATTGCAGCCAGCTCATTGCTCGACTTCTTTCTTGCGCACAAAATTTCGGAAAGCACGTCTGCAAAAACTCGAAAACGGTTGCTCTTCCTCAGTGTGGCTTTTAACATTGGCTTGCTGGCTGGATTCAAGTATTTAAACTTCTTTATTGAAGGCCTTTCTCATTTGTTTACCACCGTAGGAATTCCGCACAGTCTTACCACCCTTTCCATTATACTTCCCGTTGGTTTATCGTTCTACACCTTCCAAACCTTGAGCTATACCATCGATGTTTACAATAAAAACATCTTACCCGAAAAGAAGCTCCTGAGCTTTATGAGCTATGTTTCGTTTTTCCCTCAGTTGGTGGCCGGCCCCATAGAGCGCGCAAGTGATATGTTGCCTCAATTTGCTGAAAAGAAGATTTTTAATAAGGTGGGTTTTGCATCCGGCTGTAGGCTCATTCTATGGGGACTTTTTCTAAAAGTGGTAATCGCCGACAACATGGGCATAATTGCGGATTCTTTTTTGGAAATCAATGTTTTTAATGGAACGGCAGCCTTAGTTGGAACGCTTGCTTTTTCGTTTCAGATCTACGGCGATTTTGCCGGTTACTCAACCATTGCCATCGGTTTAGGACAATTGCTCGGATTTTCACTTTCCGACAATTTTCGATCACCCTATTTCTCTGCTCGTTTACGCGAATTTTGGCAACGTTGGCACATTACCTTGTCAACTTGGTTCAGAGATTACGTCTACATTCCATTGGGTGGAAGTCGATTTTCAAACTACATAAATGCTCGCAACATCCTGATTACCTTTGGTTTATCCGGTTTATGGCACGGCAACAATCTCACCTTTGCCATTTGGGGCCTGGGACACGGTATTTTGTTAATTGCAGAACGACGTTTTGTAAAATCCAATGAAACGAAATGGTTTCACAGCCTCGTAGTATTTATCCTCGTAACCTTACTTTGGATCCCCTTTAGAGCCGAATCGGTTTCGCACATGATGAGCATCGCATCGAGTATATCCAACTTTAGCAGTTATTCCAGCTTGGTTTCATCTAGGTTGGGTTTTAATACTGCCTGGTTTGTTACCTTGCTTTTGTTGGTAGTGCTTTGGATGCTGGTAGAACGCAGGCTTTTAAATATGCGATTTGATCATTGGCTGAACTGTTTTACACCCGCAAAGCGGTATGTGGTTTACTTTGCTTTGATCTTGGTTATCCTTGTTTTCGGACAATTGAGTATAAAACCCAGTTTCATTTATTTTCAATTTTAAGTGCCATGAAAAGAAACTTGTTCAAACTCATTCTAATCATTGTGCCAATTATGTTGATAGTAGGATGGTTGCCAGAGGCAGACATCGATCGCTACGGCGGTTTAAAAGGTGAATGCAGTGAGCGCAGTGTTTGGATGTATGGCAGAATATACAAAAACCCTAAACCCATCGATGTTGCCTTTATAGGTTCCTCGCATACCATTAACGCCGTTGAAGATGCACTGATAATGCGCGAATCCAAAAATCACATTACAGCCGTTAATCTTGGCTTTTGCAGGTTTGGACGCGATTTTCATTTTCAGCTCATTCAGGATTTAATCGATCACAAAAAGGTTAAAACCATTGTGTTAGAAGTAAGCGGAGATGAAAACAGGAGCGGCCATCCCGATTTCCCGTACCTAGGATCTACGAAAAATGTGGTTGCTTCCTTTCGGTCGAGCAATCCAGAGTATATTCAAAATATTTGGAAACATTTTTTATATAAGATTGAACTTTTTCATGATGCCCTTTGGAAGATTAAGGATACATCCAAAATCGAAGACTTTCGAGATACTGGCTTCCCCGAATGGGTTGAGCAAGGTTTTCTGCCCAAGATGCCAACCCTTTCTGAATCAGAGCATTCATCCAACGCTAAAGCAAATATGCCTCGAGTGCCGAAATACTACCTCCACCAAATACAAAAGCTTTGCGATGGCGCCAATGTTGAACTTGTTTATCTCTATCTCCCACCGCTAAATTCAAACTTATCGGCCATTGAATTGGAGTTTTACAAGCAAAACACGCGTTTGCTTATTCCACCTAAAGAACTTTTAGAAGACCATACAAAACGAATTGACCGACATCATTTTAATCATGCTGGTGCAATCGCTTTATCGAGGTGGTTGATTGGGGAGTTGGGAGCGAATTAATGGGCTTCTTGTGCAATCCCCGAGCTGAAGCACGGGGTAAAGCATACATAACATTCAATCCAACGGACGTATGTACTAATTCTGTAAATTGAATTCACAATTTCGATTAAGCAGAGTCTGACCAATTATCCATCCAATACTTAGAAAATTGAGGCTGGTAGAGTTGAATTTTTAGTGCATCATTTTCTAAAATCGAAACCGATGAATCCGTCCATTCCAGTGTGTATTGTTTTGATCCACCTGAATAAAAAAGAGATACCGCCTTCAACAAGTTTGACTCATACTTGAAGTCATAAACTCGTTTTTCCTTTTCTTTCACTTTTTCAACTCTAACAATCCTACCAATTGAATCGTAGTCTATGCTACAACCAATCCCTTCGGTTTCACTTTTTACACTGATGAGTTGCTTATTGCGATAAACAAAATTGCGTCGAATTGCAAGATTGCCCAGATTATCATCAAGGCGGCAGATGTATTCATTTGTTCCGCACTTTATATACTTGAAATTGCTGTAAAAATCATCTTTATAACCAATTTTTAAAGTATTCCCGTATTTGTCGTTTTTTCGAGTTGTGAACCCTTGAGGGCGGCTGAATAAATGGTCGCTGCTTATTGCTCCTTCTTCAATCTTAGCAACGTTCCCAAATTTGTCAAGACTTAGTGTGCTTAAGTATGTCATTGACTCATAGGTTTTTTCGTCAAAGCGATACATATCTGTAATGGTTGCACTGTCCAACCTTAAAACGTTCAATGTGTGATTTATCCTTTTTGAAACCTGTCCTAATTCGTTGTAAACCACCAAGCTATCATAACTGCCAAATAAAATATGTTGAACAAAGAATTGCTCTTCCTCAAAAATTGGGAAGGATACTTCCCTATCAACTGAAGAACAACAAGATGCAAGACAAACCAACATTGTAATCACGACCAGTACCTTCTCGACTCTATTTTTTTGTTTCAACAAAATGCCTGGGAATTACTAAATCTAAAAGTTCTCATATCATTCCTCAATAAAACAACCCACCGGCTGAACAAAAGCTCGTTCTATCGCCCTTCCATCTAAATAACGCTCAATGGCGTCTTTTAAATAAAACTGTTTGGGTTCCAACTTCTTTTGCGCCAAACCAATGGCCCAATCATCGATGGCTCCGTGATACAAAACTTGATGGGCGCTGTCTAATAAAACAAATTCAGGTGTAACACTTGCTTCTGAATACTTGGCTAAATGAAAATCAGCATCGTAAATAATGGGCGGTTTAAATTGAAACGAATCGCTAAAATGTTGGATTTCTTCACAGCTGTACAACTTGCCTGGAACCACACCCAAAAACAGCAAACCACGTTTCGAAAATGAATCTTTGAGCTGGTTGTAACTTTGAACGTATTGTTGAGACAGTGGGCAATCGGGTGCTATAAACATCCATACCTCGCCCTTAGCATTTTGGTGATCTAAAACGAGCAGCTTGCGTCCTTCACACGTCTTTCGTTCGTCCCAAGTTGGTGTCTCGCGGCCTTGATTACATCCAACTAGAACTAATATTGAAATACAAACAATACATTTAAAAAGGTGCATGAACACGCTCATTTTACAATTCGGATATCACACTGTTTAAAACTTTAAACACCTCATGATCAGCAGGATATACGTAGATGAACTTTTCTCGAGACAATAAAAAATATTCCTTTGCCTTTACCTTGTCCTTTCCCAAATAAAACTCGCCTAGGTAAAAACATATGTTTGCCAAGGTCATGGTATTCGACTCGTTTTCTTTCTTTTTACGAAGAAGAAAGGCTTCCAACAGATCCGGTTTTTTATTGCCAAAGTAGATTTCGAACAAATCGTTGTACACGGTTGGATTGTCCGGATCCGACGCAAAAATTCGTTCTGAAAATTCCACCCCTTTAACCGAATCGAGCGCTAAGTAAAGATTTAACAATGCCTTAGTTGTGGAGTAGGTATTGGGCTGGATCTGATCGCATAGTTCATAATAATATAAGGTTGAATCAAACCGTCCCATTTCACCAAAGATGGTTGCCGTCATTCGCGCTGCATCTGCCTTCAGCTCGGATTCTTTGTATAAGCTTAATGCTTTTTTTGCGTGTTTTAATGCCTCCGGTCTTTTATCTGCGTACAAATAGCTGTATGCCAAGTTGTAATGGCTGGCTGCATAATTGGGGTTTAACTCAATGCTTTTTTTATAATTGGTGGCTGCATCGGCGTATTGTTTTTGTGAAACGGCCACGTAACCCAAGCCATTAAAGGTCATAAAATCAGCGCATCCATGGATGGCAGCGTAATTATAATGCTCCACCATCTTGTTCTTCATTTCTCCAGCGCTTACCATCCAGTTTGGACCGTATTTTGAGTGCGCATCGTAATAAAAATCGGCCAACGCCTTGTGCAGCCTGCAGTTTTTTGGATTGGATTTTAACAAGGTTTCCAGTACCTCATTGGCACTAAAAGGAAACACGGACGACGTACCGTTTTCGCCTCTATGATTCATTACATCATCGGTCACATCCAAATCTTTAAAGCTAAACATTTGATGCATCATACTGGTAATGAAGTATTTGCGCGCCAACTCTGTTTTTAGAATGGCAATTTCAACCCGTTTGTTTTCATGGTCAAACTCCTCTAGTAAACCAAATGCCGATTCGTATTTCTTATCGGCAACCAAGGCATTGCATTGAACAATGATCTCCTTCTCGGTTTGTGCAAATGATGTACAAAAAATGAACAGGGTTAAAAATAGTGCAAATGCATTTCTCATACTTTATTGACGCTTTGAATGTGAATTTTGTTGTTTCAAAGGTAGTAATTTGATTGAAGCCGAATTTTTCTGATAATTCGAAAACTGTACGGCAGCCATATCGACCATGAAATTTGAATCTAAACATGTACTTTGCATGTTTCTATGTTCAAATCAACAAAGTACTTAATCGCATACTTGCTTCCGTTTTTAACCTTTTTGGGTTTATGGTACGGCGGTTTATACATCTATTTAACTCTAATTTTCGCCTTTATTTTCATTCCAATTGTAGAGGGAATTCTACCGCCAAATCATGAAAATGATCTTGAAGATGTTGCAAAATCCAAGGCCACCACTGGTATTTTCAACTTCCTTCTTTATTTAAATTTACCCATTGTATTAGGACTGATTTTACTTCTTGCACTTAATGTAAAGGACGCCCTTTTTGAACCTTATGTCCTTATAATTCAAGCTATTACACTGGGCGTTACCTTGAGTGCCTGCGCCATTAATGTTGCACACGAATTGGGCCATCGCAAAAGTGCACTTGCTCAACTGGCAGCCAAAACCTTGCTGCTAACTTGCGGCTACCAACACTTTTTTATTGAACACAACCGAGGACATCACAAACACGTTGGCACCCTTCAAGATCCTGCAACAGCTCGTATTAATGAGAATTTGTATGCCTTTTTTTTTCGAAGCTTGTTTTTGGGCTATTTAAATGCATGGAAACTGGAACGCACCCGACTACAACGAGCGAACAAATCCAATATTTCGCTTAAAAATGAAATGATTCGATTCACCATATCTCAAATTCTCTTTTATTTTCTATTTGGATATTTGTTTGGAACCTTGGCGTTGATTTATCTGATTGGCGTTGGTGCCCTAGCGGTTTTTTTGTTGGAAGACATCAATTACATCGAACACTACGGACTCTCTCGCAAAACACTGAATAACGGGCAACTCGAACGAATGGATGTTCAGCATTCTTGGAACTCAAACCATGTAATGGGCCGCATCATGCTCTACGAACTCACCCGACATTCGGATCATCACTATAACACCACCAAGCCGTATCAAACGCTGCTAAATCACGAACGAGCTCCGCAGCTTCCTTTTGGATATCCAAGTTCATTGCTCTTGGCGCTGCTTCCACCGCTGTGGTTTCGGGTGATGAATAAGAGGTTGCCTGAGCATTAGGTAAGACAGGTCATAATTTCTTCTTGGGTTATTGTAGCTTAGGGCTGTTTATCTCTAAGCTACAACTTCGGATTATTCTTATGCCGACTGTGATCACGATTATTCTTTTTCTTCATATTCTCAACAAAGGCTTCCGTTAAATCTACTCCCGTTTGATTGGCTAAACACATTAACACAAAGAGCACATCGGCCATTTCATCGGCGAGTTGTGGTTTTTTGGCATCTTCTTTATACGACTGCTCGCCGTATTCTCGAGCCATTATTCGCGCCAACTCTCCCACCTCTTCCATCAAAAGAGCCGTATTCGTTAAAGGGTCAAAATATCGAACTCCAACCGTTTTAATCCATTGGTCTACCGTTTTTTGTGCATCGTTTATCCGCATCCAACAAAAATAAGGCACAGAACCAAAACATGATTAATCATTTGAAATTCAGGTTTGTATATTTGCCCTCTTTAAATTACGCATGTCTGCCAAAAAGTTACTGTACATCACTCGCAAGGCTCATTTCAACGCTGCGCATAAACTCTATAACCCCAAATGGAGTCAAGAAGAAAACGAAGCCGTTTTTGGCAAATGCGCCAATAAAAACTGGCATGGTCACAACTTTGATTTGTACGTAACAGTAAAGGGCAGTCCATCTCCAGATACAGGATTTATCATGGATTTAAAAAAGTTGAACGACATTATACAAAAGCAAGTTGTGGATGTAATTGATCATCGTAATTTAAACATTGACGTACCATTTATGGAAGGTCAACTTGCCTCGATCGAAAACTTGGCCGTTGGTATTTGGGAGCAAATCGTTCCCCATTTAGCCCATTGTGAACTCCATCGAATTAAGCTGTGGGAAACCCACAACAACTATGTGGAATATTTTGGCGAAACGATGCCTAACACATAACTTTAATGATAAGCACCTATGTTTAAAGCACTTGTAAATGGGAGCACTGCTCTCAGCCTAGGCCGAATGAACGAAAAAGCGTTCAAGATCGATGATCAGGAAGTACACGTTGACATCCTGCCGTTGGCCAACAATACCTTTCACTTAGTTGTGGATAACGCGTCGTATAATGCTGAGCTGATCTCAGTAAATCACAATGCAAAAACCGTTCACCTACTCATAGAAGGCGAATCGTTTACCGTTGAGCTTAAAGATGAATTTGACCAAATGCTAAAAAAAATGGGCATGGGAGTTGGAGCCACACAAAAAATTAATGAGGTAAAAGCGCCGATGCCAGGCCTCGTTCTTTCGATATCTGTTAAATCGGGTCAGCAAATCTCGAAAGGGGAAGGACTGATGGTTTTGGAAGCCATGAAGATGGAAAACGTTATCGTTTCTCCATGCGATGCAACCATTGATGAAGTGGTTGTGGCGCCTAAAGACAAAGTGGATAAAAATCAAATACTCATCACTTTTATTAACGATTAAATTATGAATAAAACAGTAATTTTAGTATGCACTTTTTTGCTTACTTCAATTGCATTTGCTCAAAACGAAGAGCAGATAGCTGCAAAAGAAAAAGAACTCATTGAAGCACAAGCCGACGTGGATGCAGCAGCTGCTAAAGTGAATGCTATTAAAGCACAACTTACGGATTTAAAACCCATAGTAAAATGGCGGACGGGTGGCTTTCAAGCATTAAACTTTAATCAAGGAAGCTTCACCAATTGGGCACAAGGTGGAATAAATGCCATTTCAGTTACGGCTTTAGGAAACGCCTTTGCAAATTACAAGTTCGAAAAATGGACCTGGGACAACAACTTAGATATGGCCTATGGTGTTATTAAAAACGACGGTGAAGATTTACGCAAAAACGAGGATAAAATAGATCTGATCTCTAAGGTTGGAAGGAGTGTTAGCAACAAGTTGAGCTGGGCGAGCATTGCGCGTTTCGAAAGTCAGTTTGATATCGGTTATGACTTTAACAACTCAAGTGAAGACCGCCCTATCATTTCCAAGTTTTTGGCTCCCGCTTACCTAAAACTATCAATTGGGATAGATTATAAACCCAATCAGTACCTTTCGCTTTACATCTCCCCTGCTGCCGGAAAATGGACCATCGTTAACGATGACTCAATTGCTGCGTTGAACTTGTACATTCCAAGTACGCACGAAAATCCTAATTTCAGAGGAGAGTTTGGAGCCTTAACCTCAATGGTTTATCAAAACAAAAGAATTGTCAAAAATATTGGTATTCGATCCGGTCTTGAGCTCTTTAACAACTACTCCGACTTAAACAAATCCAACCGAAAAAACATAGATGTGGATTGGCAAACACGCATCGATTTCAGCATTTCGAAATATATTGGCGTCAATATTTTAACTCACGTTAAATACGATCACGACACAAAAATTGAATACGATCCGGATGGAAAGCCCGGCGTTCAAGGTCCACGTACACAGTTTAAAGAATTGTTTGGACTTGGATTTAAATACAAGTTTTAAACGTATACAAAGCCTAATTATTAAAAGTCGATTGGAAGTTCCAATCGACTTTTTAATGACTTTTGTATGTAAGCCTTTACAGGAAGCACCCTTTCTTATAAGAACCAACAACTGGTGGAATTTGCTGAATACAAGTTTGGAAAACGAAATGGAATTCTACAAAAATGGTAACCAAAAGGCAAGGTAAGCTACGAAGCAAATTACTTGAACGGTAAGCTACATGGCTCCGTAAAAACCTGGTGGGGCCTGAGCATGCTGCGATCTTGGTCGAACTACGTTGATGGCAGGGTACACGGCTTGCAAAAACAATGGTATCGCAGCGGTGCTTTGTTTAAAACGATCCAATTTGTGTTTTCAATTAGACGATGAAGAAGTTCAATATGCGGAAAATTATTAGTGCAACCTTAGTATTAGTTGGAACATTCTTCTGGGGCTGTACTACATCGGTGGAAGAAGGCAGCCGGGTTGACAAATTGCCGTACTATTGCAGTGCGGACTTCACCCCTCATTGGCTTTCAGATGACAGCGACTCGCTGCCCAACTTCCATCAAATTCCTGCTTTTGCACTCACCAATCAATTTGGACATCCAATAACTGAAAAAACGGTTACCGGGAAAATTTACGTGGTTGATTTCTTTTTCACAACCTGCCCTGGTATTTGCCCAAAAATGACCACCAACATGGCGGTAATTTCGGAAGCCTTCAAAAATGACCCCGATGTTTTATTGCTCTCTCACTCGGTAACACCCGAGACCGATTCAGTTTCCGTATTAAATCAATATGCTGAAGACAAAGGGATTAACTCTCCACAATGGCATCTGCTTACTGGCAATCGGAAAGAAATTTACGACTTGGGCCGTCAATGGTATTTTGTAGAAGAAGATCTGGGATATGACAGAACACAGAGCGAGTTTTTGCACACGGAAAACTTCATTCTTGTTGACCAAAACAGGCACATTCGAGGAATTTACAACGGCTTAAACCAAACCGCCGTTGACCAATTAATACTGGACATAGATCTTCTTCACAATTAGAACGTCAAGTTTGGACTTCTTCAATATCTGCTGCCAATAATTTTGTTAATTTTACCGCAACGTAATTTTATATATATGAAAAAGATTTTAAGTATTTGTCTGGCCTTGTTTACAACCTCGGTTATGGCACAAATAGATGTTCCAGCACCCAGTCCGTTGTCCACCGTTTCCCAAAAATTGGGCCTCACTGATGTAAGTATAACCTACTCAAGACCCGGAGTTAAAGACCGCAAAATTTTTGGCGACTTAGTTCCTTTTGGTACAGTGTGGCGTTTAGGTGCAAATGCCAGTACCAAGTTTAATACAACGGGCGATATAACCATTGCTGGATTGGATGTACCTGCAGGAGAATATGCCATTTATGCAATTCCAAATCCCGACAAATGGACCATCATCATTCATAAAAACATTTCGTACTGGGGAACTGGCGGGGAAAAGTACAACGTAGAAGAAGACTTGGGGCGTTTTGAAGTTCCGGTAAATTCTGCATATCCAGTTAAAATTGAGACCATGACCTTCAACTTTACAGACATTTCGAACGACGAATGTAATTTGGAGTTGCTTTGGGAAAATACGCAAGTATTGATCAAGGTAAAAACCAATTCTGACGCTAAAATTATGGCCGAAATTAATGAAAAAATGAAAGGTGTAAGCTCTGCTACCTATTATCAGGCAGCTCGCTACTATCTCGAAAACGGTAAAGACTTAAACAAGGCTTTGGAGTGGATTAACCTCTCCTTGGTTGATAACGATAAATTTTGGATGGTTCGCCAAAAGGCTTTAATTCTAGCCGCTTTAGAACGTTATCCAGAAGCCATTGAGGCCGCTGAACTTTCTAAAACCTTGGCACAAAGTGCAAACAATATGGACTACGTTCGATTGAACGAAAAGTCGATTGAAGCATGGGGGAAAATGAAAAATCCAGGAAAGAAGAAGTAATTCTACAATCGTTTGTGGCATATCTACACACATTACTAAAAACGTAATATGATTTTATGGTGTAAATGGCCTGCTTAGGCCTTGTCCACGCTAAGCACATAATATACTTCGAGTTCTTCTCCATTTAATGGGTCGTAGTACTTGTAGTGCCCTCGGTCGTAGTGGCGTCCAATAAATTTTAAGCGGGGTGTAACACACAGCAGTCTCCAACTTTCATCTGTATTCTTATAGTAATACTTGTGTTGGAAAACGTTAAATTTTTGGCCCATTACCCCTTCTTGGGTCAACCAAAATTCTAGGTGCAGCGTTCGATCCCCAACCTTTACCACTTCCATTCTTCTAGAATGTTTTTTCAACGTACCAGTAAAAACGATGGGTTCATCCAAATCGATGGTATCACCATTTAAATAAAACTTTAGGATCTTGATTTCGTAGTTCATTTTCTGAGCCTTGGCCTCGCCAACGCCGGCTGTAAAAAAAAGCATAGAAAATGTGGTGATAGCAAATAGTAGTTTTTTCATCAGTACAAAGATATGGATAAAAAATAGAACATTTGCATACTTGAGACGGGTAATGTGTGCGTCACTCATCCAATTTTGCATGTTTTGCGCGAGCAAGAATTTTTACATCGGGTACCATTTTGGACAAAAAAACCCGCATTTCGTTCAGAAATGCGGCTTTTTTGTATATAAATAGAGATTTATGAATTCATAGAAATCAAAAACTCATTGTTGTCTTTAGTCCCCTTAATTTGCTTGAGCATCATGTTCATCGCTTCTTCCGAGTTCATGTCTGCCAAATAATTTCTCAATACCCACATGCGTTGCATTGTTGCTTTATCAAGCAATAAGTCTTCTCGGCGAGTACTGCTCGAAATAATATCTATGGCTGGGTAGATTCTTCGATTTGATAGTTTTCGATCCAATTGAAGCTCCATGTTACCGGTTCCTTTAAATTCTTCGAAAATAACCTCATCCATCTTAGATCCAGTGTCAATCAACGCGGTAGCAATAATGGTTAATGAACCACCGTGCTCGATGTTTCTGGCGGCGCCAAAGAATCGCTTTGGTTTGTGTAAGGCATTGGCATCCACCCCACCCGAAAGTATCTTCCCAGATGCTGGTTGCACTGTATTATACGCTCGTGCTAAACGAGTTATCGAATCCAACAGAATAACCACATCATGACCACATTCCGTTAATCGTTTCGCTTTTTCCAACACAATGTTGGCAAGCTTAACGTGCTTATCGGCTGGTTCATCAAAGGTAGAAGCTACCACTTCTGCTTTTACACTTCGTGCCATATCGGTAACCTCTTCTGGGCGTTCGTCGATCAATAAGATGATCATGTACACTTCGGGATGATTGTGAGAAATAGCGTTGGCAATGTCTTTCAACAAATTGGTTTTACCTGTTTTAGGTTGGGCCACAATCAGTCCACGTTGCCCTTTTCCAATAGGCGTAATGATGTCGATGATTCGAGTGCTTAGGTTGGTAGGACTGTATTCGAGGTTAAACTTCTCGTCTGGGAAAAGTGGTGTTAAGTGCTCAAAAGAGACACGGTCGCGCACCAATTCGGGCGACTTCCCGTTCACCATTTCCACCTTAATTAGTGCAAAATATTTTTCTCCTTCTTTTGGCGGTCGGATCGTACCTTGAACCACGTCTCCAGTTTTTAGGCCGTTTGATTTAACTTGGTATGGAGCCATGTATACATCATCGGGCGAAGGTTGGTAGTTGTAATCTGCCGAACGCAAAAAGCCGTATCCATCTTGAATGATTTCCAAAACACCCTGGGTACTCACCACACCTTCTGATTCGAGAAAGTTGAGTAAGGTATCGCGCACTTCCTTTCTGCGCTGTTTTTCCGGATCGTGTTTCGTGTTAGGGTTACTGCTGTTGGGATTATTTCGGTTGGAGTTTGATTGATTTCGATTGTTGCTTTCGTTTCGATCGCCCGAACTTGGATTGTTCAATGCAGACAAAACAGCTTCCGCTTCCGGATCCTTGTTTTGCTCATCTTCCGATGACTTGTCTTTGTCCTTTTCAGTACGCTGGTTATCATCGCGTTTTCTTGGTCCTTGATTTCGTTGGTCTTTATTCGAATCTCGTTCGGTGCGTTCCGTGCGTTCTGGTCGATCACTTCGCTCACGACGAGGCAGTTTTTCACGTTTTTCGGTTCGCTCTGCAGTTGAATCTTCGCGTTTATCACGTTTTTCTTGAACTACTTCCGTTTTTTTATCGTCGTTGGAATTGTTATCTGAAGCTGTTTCTTCGGCAACCCCTTCTGGAGTGTTTCTGGGCTGGCTTTCTCTTTTGACTGGCCTTGGAGCTCGAGCTCTTTTTACATCGGGCTCTCTGGTTTTTGGTTTGGAATTATCAACATCGGCCACTGGAGTTTTAATGGCTTGCACTTCTAAAATCTTATAGACAAGATCTTGTTTTTTTAGGTTTTTTGAGTTGATTTCGAGCTTGGAAGCTACCTCTTTCAACTCCGACACCAACATGTCGTTCAAGGTTAAAATATCGTACATTAATTAAGTTATTTCGTTGAGAAAAGTTTGTAATAAAGTTTAAACACAAAATTTAGGTCGAAGAAAATGATCGAGAAATTTTGCTGATTTTAGTTCTTGTGTAGAATTCCGTAGAACGTACTGCAATGATAAACAATTTATTTTATTACACACAAGCGGAATATAAAAAATAGATAAGCACAATGAAATTAGTGGCTTATCACCTAGGTTCAATTAATCTCTTAAAAATTCAGACTTTTATAGAACTCCGTTCTATTTGGGTCAAGAAGGAAACGGAAAAATCTAGACTTATAACCTGAGTTCGATTCATATTTTGAATTCAGAACGCCTGTGGACAGTGATTTTTACGATGAAAATCGCTTTTCACAAGTGAAATGCGAGCTTTTGTATTAACCTGAGTTCGATTCATATTTGCAAGTTCAGATTTTTATAAAATTGTATAGTCGAAGCGTCATGTTTGTAGGTTTACCGGGGTAAACCAAGAACTGATAATGAAGACTATGCGGCTTTATTAAAAAGCA